>DASXWX010000416.1:0-17043 GCA_036503395.1 Candidatus Limnocylindrales bacterium | reverse complement strand
GGGCCCCTTCGTTACCTGTTATCACCACCCGTTCTGGTATCCGAGAGGCAGCCGCGTCTCGGGACGTTCGTAGCACTACGCGGGCTGGTCAACGAGACCTTCGGCGCGCGGCTCCTGATCGGACCCGCTCAGCGCACCCGCCGGTCGACGACCCTCAGTCCCGCCAGGCCGGCCGCACTGATGGCGGCGAGCGCGACGCCGAATTCCGCGGCCCGCGCGTTGCCGTGCAGCCCGCCGCCGACCACGACGTGCCAGGCACCGAAGAGGAACGCCCCCGCCAGCGCGAGTGCGGCCGCGCCAACGCCGACCCGCACACCCGTTTCGCGGCTCATGCGCCTGCCCTCGTGAAGCCGTCGGCCGGCCACGGCTCGGAGCGGAGCGGCCGATCTTCCCGGTAGCCGAGGGCGTAGTCGGCCTGGATGAGCGTGTGGAGCTGGCTCGTGCCCTCGTAGATGACGGCCGCCTTGGAGTTGCGCAGGTAGCGCTCGACCGGGAACTCGTTCGAGTAGCCGTTGGCGCCGTGGACCTGGATCGCGTCGAGCGCCGACTGCACCGCGTGGTCCGTCGCGAACCACTTGGCGAGGCTCGTCTCGCGGGTAGTCCGGCGGCCCTCGTTCTTCATCGCCCCGGCCCGCCAGACGAGCAGCCGGCCGGCCTCGATCCCCTTCGCCATGTTCGCGATCATCTGCTGCACGAGCTGATGGCGGCCGATCTCCTGGCCGAACGTCTGGCGCTCCCGTGCGTAGCCGACGCTCGCGTCGAGGCACGCCTGGGCGAGCCCGACCGCGCCAGCGGCGACCGTGTAGCGGCCCTGGTCGATCGCGCTCATCGCCACGAGGAAGCCTTCGCCCTCCTCGCCGATCCGGTTGTCTACGGGGACACGGACGCCGTCGAGGTTGATGATCCCGGTGTTGCCGGTGCGGATCCCCATCTTCCCGTGGAGGGTGCCGGTGGTCAGCCCGGCCATGCCCCGCTCGAGCATGAAGGCGGTGATCCCGCGCCAGCCCTTCGAGCGGTCGACCGAGGCGAAGACGAGGAAGTGGTCCGCGACGTCGGCCAGGCTGATCCACTGCTTCTGGCCGTTGAGGACGTACTCGTCGCCCTCCCGCCGGGCGGTGGACTGGAGATTCGCCGCATCGGTCCCGACGCCAGGCTCCGTGAGCCCGAACGTCGCGAGCTTCGGCAGCCAGCGCTCCCGCTGCTCCTCGGTGCCCCACTGAAGGAGCGCGAGCGAGTTGAGCCCGACATGGACGCTCTGGACGACCCGGAACGCCGTGTCGCCGCGCTCGAGCTCCTCGCACAGCAGCGCCCAGGCGATGTAGTCGGCGCCACCCCCGCCGTAGCGCTCGGGAAGCGGCGCCCCCAGGAACCCGAGCTCGGCCATCCGCCCGAACAGCTCCCGCGGGAAGCCCTCACCGTCCTCGTCCCAGCGCCGAACGTGCGGCAGCACCTCACGCCCGACAAACGCGCGCGCGGTGTCGCGGATCAGGCTCTGCTCGTCGTTGAGGGCGAAGTCGACCACGGGACCCTCGGGGCTCGGGAAACGACCGCGATTGTAGGCGTCGTCGGTTGCACCGAGCGTCTTCGACAACCCGGGGGCTGCCACGCGCCTCAGGGGCCGGCGGGGCGCAGCCGGATGAGGCAATGGAGGGTCGACGGTCCCCGCGGCGGCGCGCACGTGTGGGCCATTTCCACCACTGAGCCGAAGTCGCGGCTCCTGGGCCCGTCCGGCCGCCGTCTCCGGGCTGTTTCATGTCCGTCTGTGGGATGGAGTCCCACAGATGAGCGTGCACGGAAGCCCTGGCCGGCTCACGACTGATGAAACCAGTCCCGGTGGTGGGATGTTTCCACACCCAGCGGAGAGCGAGGCTCACGCCTGGGAAACGGACCGCAGATACCGAAAAGCGCCCGCCGGATCGACGAGCGCCTCGGATGTGACCGGGACCGGCGCGACGGGCCGGCCCGCTGGACTACCGGTTTCGGGCGAGGAACTGCAGGACGTCGTCGAGGCGGAAGCGGCGGTCGCCGCGCTTGCAGACGCGATAGAACGGCAGTTCTCCGCGATCGCCGAGACGCTTCACCGTGTTGACGTGCAGGTGGAGCATCTCCGCGACCTCGGTCGCGGTGAGCATCGGGCCGAGTTCGTGGACGGCCATTGAAGCCATGTGCGTCGTGCCTCAGTGTGCGGGCCTTTCGGCCGCTCCGCGCCCCCTGGGGTGCCAGGGGAGGCCAGGGGTGGAGTCGGGCTCGCTGATGGGCGGACTGTAGGAGTCGCCCGAACCGACCGCCAAGCCGTACTTTGGTCGAGCGGCGGGGGTACCGGTGGCGAGCGGTGGAGTTGCGGGCCCTCGGCGTCGGGGCATCCGGGTGTGGCTCTCCCGCCCCCGACGCCGAGCCCGAGCCATGCCTGCGGCGCGACGCGGACGGGTGCGCCGGCCGTCCGGCGGTCGGGACGGCCTCAGCGCCGGCTCGAACGGCGTCGCGGCGGCGCGACCTGGACGCGAATCGGTGCGACGGCACGTCGCGATGCGAGGTACGCCCCGATGAGGAGCGCGGCCGCCGCGATGGCGATCGGACCGGAGACCTGATTCGCGACTTCGACGAGTGACATCGTGTGTGGCTCCCTGCTACGACGGCATCAGCGTGGAGCTCTGAGCCGATCTGCTTCTCAACCTATCGATGCGCCGCATCCGGGAGAGGGAATCCGGATGAACGCCGCGTGAATGCGACGCCATGGCCGGCGGTCAGATGATGCCGGCGTCGTGGCGGGCCGCCGCGTCGTCGAGGCGCCGCAGGACGATCGGCGGCGCAGTCGCCCGCCGCGTGTCGAGCGCCTCGATGAGCCTGGACAGCGACGCGTCGCAGACGCTCGTGACAGCGCTCTCGGCTGCAGCGTCGATCCACATCGCGACATCAGCCGGGAGCTCGTCCGATGGGAATGGCCCGAGAAGGTCGAGGGCGATCGCCCGCAGCTCGGACTCGAGCCGACCGCGTGCTCCGACTCGGAGCGCCCGCCGGCCAATGCCCGGGGTGGCGCGATCGGTTTCCGACGCGACGGACCGTTCGGGGGCGACGGCTTGCTGACGTGGATCCATGCGCCGCTCAGACCAGCTCTAGCTGGTGGCCGACGCCAGCACGGCGTCGGTGTGGCTCGTCCCGAGGCGCGACGCGCCCGCTTCGAGGAGCGCGACGGCGTCTTCAAAGAACCGAATGCCGCCGGCGGCCTTGATCGCCGCCGCGGGACCCACCGTCTCCCGCAGCAGTGTCACGTCGTGGACCGTCGCGCCTGACCCGAGATATCCGGTGGACGTCTTCACGAACGCCGCGCCCGCCGCCACCGCCATGCGGGCCGCATCGCGCTTCTCGCGGTCGGACAGCAAGCCGCACTCGACGACGACCTTCACCGGGCGGCCGCCGGCGGCGCGCACGACCGCGGCGATGTCCCGCTGGACCAGGTCGAGGTCGCCATCCTTGAGCTGGCCGATCGGAAGGACCATGTCGAGCTCATCGGCGCCGTCCCGGACCGCCAGTTCGGTCTCGAGCACCTTGACCGCACTGTACGTCGCGCCGAAGGGGAAGCCGACGACGGCCACGAGCTTGACGCCCGACCCTTCGAGCAGCGGACGCGCGAGCGCGACATGGATCGGGTTGATGCAGACCCCGGCGCACCCGAGCTCGCGCGCGAGCCGGCACGCGCCTTCGATGTCGGCCCGCCGGGCATCGGGCCGGAGGACCGTATGGTCCAGATGGCGCGCCAGCGCCCGACGATCGATCGCGGACGCGGTGTCGACGAGGGTCTTCGGCGAGGCGTCCCGGACGGACAGCGCGGACGGGACCACGGTCGAGCTCATGCCTCGACCAGCGGAACGTCGACGAGGTGCTCGGAGAGGAACCACACCTGGAGCTCATGGCGGCGCAGCACGTCGCTCATGAGGAGGTCGTTCGAACCCCAGTCGCCGCTCCTTGCAGTCTTCTCGATCGCCACGCGAACCGCCTCGATGATGGTCTCGTGGGCGTCGAGCAGTCGCCCGATCATGACGGGCACCTCCTCGGCGCCGTCCGGCGGACGTTCGAGAGCCGTCAGCTCTGCTGCGTGGCGAGGGTCGCCGACGGCGATCCCGCCGAGCGTCTGAACGCGTTCGGCGAGCAGGTCCATGAGCTCGAGCTGCTCCCCGGCATGCTTGTCGAACAGCAGGTGGAGCTGGTAGAAGGTCGGGCCCGACACGACCCAGTGGTGCTTCTTGTAGAGCGCGTGGAGGATCGTGGTGTCGGCCAGGATCCGATTGAGGAGCTGGGCGCTCTCGGCGCGCGCCGCCGCCGACAACGCGATCGGCGCCAGGCGCAACGTGCCAAACCGCTGCACCTCCTTGGCGTGCTGGCCGAGATGAGGTTCCGGAGACAGCGTCGAGAGGGTCGTCATGCGACCGTCCTTCCTTTGGTGCCGAGCGTGGTCGATCCGCGTGATCGTGAGCAGACGTGATCGCTCAACCGGGCCATCCGACGAGCACGAGCGCGAGGATCAGCGCGAGTGCCGGCCGGAGGAAGGGCTCGGCACTCGCGCGAGGGAATGGGGGGAGGTGATCACCATTCGGAGGCTATCGAGGCTTCCGTGATCGATGAGGGAATCGGGATGAATACGACGTGAATTTCCGGAGCGATCGACGAACGCCACAACCGAAGTGCTCATCGATGCGAATGCGGCGGACGGTCACGGAGTACGTCGGCAACGACGTGGGCCTCGTTGCGCTCCTCGTCGCGCGCCCCGAACAGAAGCGTGACTCGCTTGCGGTGCTGCTCGATGTCGAGGACGAGGTCGAGCAGCGCCCCATGGCCCACCAGCTCCTGTCGGTATCGCTGCTGGAACTCGGGCCACCGGTCGAACTCGTGGCCGTACCACCTTCGCAGCCCGGTCGTAGGGGCGATATCGCGAAGCCAGAGGTCGACATGGCCCATGACCTGACTCACCCCGCGCGGCCAGAGCCGATCGACGAGCACGCGATATCCGTCCTCGGGCAGAGGCCGCTCGTACACCCGCTTGACGGAGATCGCCATCGTCGAGCGGACCTTCTCACGCCACCGCGGGATGCCGATCCGAGACATACCCACCAACGGGTTGCTGAAAGCCGACCGCCAGGCGGTTCCAGCCGTTGATCGCCACGATCGCCAGCGTCAGGGCGACCTGCTCCGCCGGGTCGAACTGGTGCGCGACCTCGTCGAAGACATCATCAGGCGCCCCGGACTCGGCCACCAGGGTCAGGGTCTCGGTCCAGGCGAGCGCGGCTCGCTCCCGAGCACTGAAGACCGGCGCCTCGCGCCAGACGGCGACCAGGTGGAGTCTCTGCGCGTCCTCGCCGATCGCCTCCGCGTCCTTCGTGTGCATGTCCACGCAGTACGCGCATCCGTTGATCTGGGACGCGCGCAACCTCACCAGCTCACGCAGCTTTGGCTCGAGGGTGCTCTCCCAGACGACGCGTTCCAGGTGAACCATCGCTCGGGATGCTTCCGGAAGCTCATGCCGATAGTCGAGTCTCACGTTGTGTTCCTCTCAATGCCCAGCGTCCGAAGGCCCTCGAACCGGCCGGCACGGTACGTCCAGTCGCGGGAGGTGTTCCTCATGCAGGGGTTGCCACGGGCAGTCGCGACGCGACCAGGCCGATGATGTCGGCCAGCCGGCAGCTGAACGCCCACTCGTTGTCGTACCAGGCGATGACCTTTACCAACGTCCCGCCGACGACCGTAGTCATCGACGCGTCGATGACCGACGAACGGCTGTCGCCCTTGAAGTCCATCGATACGAGCGGCTCGTCCGATCGTCGATCGTCATCAACGCTGAGGGAGGTTTCGCGGCAGCGCTTCTGACTCGCCTGTGCCGAACGTACGCAGCCGAGTTGAACGACCAGCCGAATTGCCGTGAACGTGCCGTGAATGGAGGGGATGCCGTCCCGTGCCGGGACTGCCGGGTGGCCACGCCCGACGTTCACCGGACATTCACCGACGTTCACGAGCACGGCAGGAGGACCGCGATACGCTCGGAACATGACATCGCTGGCTGATTCCAGGCCGCTTGCCTGCGCAACCTGCGAGATCGAGATCGTCGGGCGGGCGACCGTCCGTAACGGCCGCTCGTTCTGCTGTACCGGGTGCGCGGTTGGCGGGCCGTGCATCTGCTCGTACGAATCCGATGGCGGCGATTCGTTGGAGCGGGCCGGCTCGGGGGCAACGGACTTCGGCCGCCGACGCCGCGATGTCTTGCCGGATTGATGAAGCACGACGGCGCGACCGACGAGACCGCGTGGCCAGACGGGACCGATCCCCGGCCGCGCACCTCGTCCGCGTCGGAGCCCACTCCGCTCGCCGTCGCGACCCTGGCCTTTGTCGGGAAGGGCGCCACCCCCGCCACTCTTGTCACACAGTTCGCGAACGCGTCGGCCACGATCGGCGAGGAGACCGCAACGGCCCTGCTGGACGAGCTTTGCGCGCTTGGCCTTGCCCGCGTCGTCCAGGCTCCCAACGGCCGACCGCACTACTTCACGACGCCGCTCGGTGAACGCCTTCTGCGCGCTTCGTTCGTCGGTCGACGCGAGCACGCGGACCTGCTCGCGGAGCTCGAGCAGATGCGCAGCGACCTGATCTCGACGATCGCGCACGAGCTGCGTACCCCGTTGACCGCCGTCCGGACGAGCATCGGGCTGCTCGTCGACCCCGCCGTCGAACCGACTCCCGACCAGCGGCGCTCGCTGGCGGAAGCGATCGACCGGAACGCGACGAGGATGCAGCGCGTGGTGGAGGACATCCTCGACCTGGCTCGCTTCCGTGTCGGCCGGATCCAGCTCCAGCTGCGCCGCTTCGACGCCGTCGAGCTCGCGCGATCGGCAATCGCTTCGCTGGCGCCGCTCTCCCAACAGCGCCGCCAGCCGATCGAGCTCGACGTCGCGCGGGATCCCGTCTGGGTGTTCGGCGATTACCGCCGCCTCGAGCAGGCGCTCGTGAACCTCCTGTCGAATGCGGAGAAGTACTCGCCCCCGGGCGCCCCGATCAGGGTACGGGTCAGGTCGAGCGGCGGAGACGTCCGCTGGAGCGTCACGGACGAGGGTCGCGGAATCAAGCCGGTCGACAAGGCGAGACTGTTCGAGCGGTTCTTCGTCGTCCGCCTCGCTCGCTCCGATGCGCTGCCCGGGGTCGGGCTCGGCCTCCCGATCACGCTCGCGATCGTCCAGGCGCACGGAGGTCAGATCGAGGTGGACAGTGAGCCGGGCCGAGGCAGCACCTTCACGATCGTCGTTCCGGCGACGGGGCCGACGGGAGGCGCGGAGGAATGAGGATTCTCGTCGTGGACGACGAGCCGGACGTCGTCGAGTCCGTCCGCCTCGGATTCACCCTCCAGTGGCGAGAGATCGACGTCGACGGGGCGGGGAACGGCGAGGCCGCGCTCGACTCGATCGAACGGGAACACCCCGATCTCGTCGGGCTCGACATCGGGCTGCCTGACATCGACGGGTTCGAGGTCCTCCGGCAGATCCGCGCCTTCTCGGACGTTCCGGTCGTCATGCTGACCGCGCGCGACGACACGCTGGACAAGGTCAAGGGCCTCGAGCTGGGGGCCGATGACTACGTGACCAAGCCGTTCAACCATCTCGAGCTGATGGCGCGGGTCAAAGCCGTACTGCGTCGGCTGGACATGCCAGCGCCCGCCAACCGGGCGCCGTCGTTCCGGTCGGGCGATCTCGAGGTCGACTTCGGCCGGCAGGAGGCCCGGATGCGTGGGCGGCGACTGGAGTTGACGCCCACGGAGTACAAGTTGCTCTACCACCTGGTGCGGAACGCGGGCCAGGTGCTCCAGCATGGGACGCTGCTGGCCAAGGTCTGGGGCCGCGAGTACATCAACGAGGTCGACTACATCCGGATCTACATCCGGCGGCTGCGCGAGAAGCTCGGCGACGACCCGGAGGAGCCGCGCTATATCCGCACCGAACGGGGGCTCGGGTACCGATTCCTGGTCGGCGACGTCGACTGAGCGTCATGGCGCTCAGCCGCGGCGGCCAGACCACTCATCCGGCCGAGATCTGGCGTCCCCGGGAGGATTCGAACCTCCGACCTTCCGCTTAGAAGGCGGCTGCTCTGTCCGCTGAGCTACGGGGACGCGGCCCAAGGTTCGCAGCCGCGGACGAACCCGTAAAGCCGGCCGGCCCTCCCCTCCCCCGACCGGTGCCCGGATGGGTACCCGCGCGTACGCCGTTCCGGTGTTTCGCTTGGCGGGGCGGCGGCTCACAGTAGCGGTCCCATGGTCGGATCGGCGCCGGGACGCCGGCGCGGCTCGTGACGAAGGCGGTCGGAGGGCACAAGGCCATCGCCTTCCCGCCCGCGTCGCCGTCCGTCGCCGATCCCGATCATCGGGTCGGTCGCGGGAGGCACAGCCTCCCGCCGCCGAGGGCTCGTCTCAGGGGGACGCGACCGTGCACGAGACGATGAAACCGCGGGCCGCAGACCTGGGGGGAACGGCCGGCGGCCGGACTGAGCCACGCGTTCGATCCGCCGGCTCGAGGCGAGCGGCCGCGCCCCCCTCGGCGGCCGCAACGCACCGCCTTGCGATTCGGGCCCTGCTGGGACGATGGCGCGCGGCCGAGCGCCGCCTCGAGGACACGCCGCCGGGCACGGCGGAATGGCTTCGCGCGCGCCTCGAGTACGAGTCGGCACGGGCCGCCTACCGCGACGAGATGGAGCGCGCACCGCGCTGACTCGTCCTGCGCCGGGCGCCTGCCGCGGCCCCGTCGGGGATCGACGCAGGCGTTCCCCGACGGCCGTCGCGGGAGCCCGGGTTGCCTCTCTGCCGCTCGACGGGACGGAGGGGACGGGGCCGCCGCAGTCGCGGCGATCGCGTCGGCGAGCGAATTCGGCGACGCGGCCAGCGCGCCCTGACGGTTCCGGATCGTCCTCGGGCTCTGCGCCCAGCCTAACGCCCTCGGTTCGAGGACGCCAGCGAGGGATTCGAAGGGCCTGGACCCGCCGCAGCGTCCAGGGACGGCGGGTACCGCCTGTTACACTCGCGGCCCCGCCGGACCGCGAACCGGCGCTGCAGGAGGACGTCGGCCCGCATGCCGGAGCTCTCGGCCGCATCGTCACCGTCCGTCCCGCGCCTGCCGATCGACGCGGAGTGGAAGGCGCAGCAGCGGCTGTGGGGCCACGCGTTCCACCCGATGTGCTCGTACCTCGCGAGCTTTCCGGCGGCGCTCGCCCATGCCTTCATTGCCCGCTATTCGCGGCCCGGCGACGTCGTGCTCGACCCGTTCTCGGGACGCGGCACGACGGCGCTCCAAGCCTGCGCCGAAGGCCGCTACGGCGTCGGCAACGACCTCAACCCGTTCGCCCATCTCCTGACCGCCGCCAAGGTCGAACCGGCGACGCGCGCTGAGGCCCGAACGCGACTGACGGCGCTTCGCCTTGCCTGGGGGGCCGAAGCCGAGGCATGGTCGGCGCTCGGGGTGGCCGTGGTCGAGGCCGCGCGGGCGGGTGACGCCACCCGTGGCGAGTCCGCCGGCCCGCCCGTGCCGGCCGCCGGGTCGGGGCGTGGACCGGAGACCGGCGACGAGGCAGTCCCGGCCGAGGTCGCCCTGGCGTTCCATCCCCGAACGCTCGGCCAGCTCCTCGCGACCCGCTCGGCGCTCCGCCTCGACGAGCGGGTCGACCGCTTCCTCGCCGCCGCGCTGACCGGGATCCTCCACGGCAAGAGCGCGAGCTATCTGTCCGAGGTCATGCCGAACACGTTCAGCATGGCGCCGCGCTACGTCCGGGACTTCGTCGAGCGGTCCGGCTTCCGGTCGCCCGAGCGCGACGTCTTCGACGGGCTCGGCCTCAAGCTCGGCCGCGTCTTCCGCCACGGCCTGCCGTCCGCGCCGGGCGTCGCCCTCCTCGGCGATGCCCGCGACGTCGGCAGTCGAACGCGCGCCGCGCTCCGCGAGCGAGCCCTGCCCGACCGGGCGCGGCTCGTCCTGACCTCGCCGCCGTACCTGAGGGTCGTGAAGTACGGCTACTACAACTGGCTGCGGGCCTGGCTGTGCGGCTTCGACCCTCGCACGATCGACGAGGCCCTCGACGACGCACACCGGCGTGCCCCCTACCTCGCGTTCATGGGCGAGGTCCTGGCGGCGCTCCGACCTGCCCTCACCGACGACGCCGTCGTCGTCCTCGTGGTCGGCGACGTCGAGACGGATCGGGGCCGCCCGATCGCCGACGGCATCGGGCTGGCCGAGGCGGTCTGGGAGGAGGCCGCGGAGCCCTCCGGCTATCAGCTCGCCGGGGTCGCCCTCGACGACGTCCACCCGGTGCGCAAGATGACGAAGCTCTGGGGCGACGAGGCCGGCCGGGCGACGAAGCTCGACCGAATCCTCGTCCTCGGGGCGAGCCCGGCGGGTCGCCGCCGAGCGCTCGCCGGCGCCAGCCTCCCCGTCGACTGGCGCTGGCCGCCGAAGGGGCTCCGGGTCGTCTGAATCGCGGGGCGAGTGCGGTCCGTACAATCGGGCCGTGAAGCGGATGTACCACTCGGACGATCTCGCGGCGATGGACCCCCTCGTCCTGATGAAGAACCTCGACCACGTCCGGATGACGAGCCGGCGGCTGTCGTACGTCCTCCAGCAGCAAACCCACCTCTACACGCCCGAGGCGAACGAGCTCCGCGAGCAGATCGACCGCTATGTCGACGCCGAACGGCAGATCGAGGGCGAGATGGCGAGGCGACGGATCCGGTCCTGAACCCGGCCTCGAGCGCCGCCGAATCCCGACCGCTGACATGACGAAACCCCCGGACATGCCGGGGGTTTCTCGTTGCCGCCCGATCGGGCGGCGGATGAGATCCGAGACCGCGAGGTCCGTCGTCGTTCAGCGTGCCGGAACGGGCACCAGCGTCGGGGCGGGAAGCGGCTCGACGTCGTCGATGCGCTCGCGCGCGTCCTCGGAGCTCGCATGACGCCGGCCGCCGCCGAGGCGGGCGATGGAGAAGCCGGCCCGGCGCGGCTCGGCGGCCTGCTCCTCGGCGACGATCTCGGCCACGAGCGAGGCGAGGGCGGGTGTCGCGAAGAGGCTGAAGCCGATGCCGTGCTCGGCGAGCTCGGTCACGCCCCAGCCGCGGAAAAGCCCGCGCGATCCCACCGCGCACATCTCGTCGTACAGGTCGGGCCAGCCCACGCGCCGGCGGCGATAGCAGAAGCGGACGAACTCGGCCGCGTCAGTGCCTGTTGCTCCGGTGGCAGGCGTGGGTGAATCCATCGATGGCCAGCCTCCTCTCGTCTCCGGGCGCGACGGGTCGGCGGACCAAAGCCGCGTCCGCGCGAACCCCTGAAAACCGTCCTCCGGTCCGCCTCCCTCACTCCGGCGGGCGACCGGTAGGGGGCGAATGCTAGGACTGCCGGAGGCTCGGCCGAAAGGGGGTTTGTCCACCAAGTCGTCCACGAAGTTGTCCACACGGAGCGCCCTAGGCGAGGCGCACCCCCAGGCCCGGCTCGGTCGGCAGTCGCCAGCGCTGATCGGCGTCGAGATCGAGCCCGACGGCCGGGTCGTCGGCCAGCAGGAGGCAGCCGTCGAGGTCGACCCAGTCCGCCAGCGATGCGACCGCGGCCGATGCGGCGATCCCGATCGAGGTCTCCTCCATGCAGCCGAGGAACGTCCGGAACCCGAGATCGCGTGCCCGCGCCAGCATCCGCGCCGCGGGCCCGGGACCGCCGCACTTCGCGAGCTTGACGTTGACGCCGGCGACGAGGCCGACGAGCGAGTCGAGGTCCTCGTCGACCACGGCGCTCTCGTCGGCGACGATCGGCAGGGGCGAGTCGGCCTGGAGCCGTCCGAGCCAGTCGAGCCGGCGCGGCGGGAACGGCTGCTCGACGAGCTCGACGCCGAGCCTCGCGAGCTCGGGCAGGAGGCGGCGACCCGCGTCGAGCGTCCAGCCGGTGTTGGCGTCGACACGAATCGGCCCGTCGTAGACGTCGCGGACCGCGCGGAGCGTGGCAAGGTCGTCGGGTCCGCCGACCTTGATCTTGAGGGCCGGGAACGCAGCCGCCCGGCGGGCGCGTTCGGCGACGACCGCCGGCTCGTCGAGCCCGAGCGTGAAGTCGGTCGGCGGGATCGTTCGCGAGAGACCGAGCAGGTCGACGAGAGCCACGTCGTGGGCCTTCCCGACGAGGTCGTGGAGGGCGGTGTCGACCAGGCACTTTGCGGCACCGTTCCAGCGAAGGGCGGCCGTCATCGCGTCGGCGGCGGCGGCGAGCGCGTCGCGGGCGTCGTCGACGGTGCCCTCCAGGAGCCGCTCCTCGAACGGCTCGACCGCCGCGACGAGGTGCGGCATCACGACCGACATCGTGTCCGGGTTTTCGCCGTAGAAGGCGTCCGGATAGCCCTCGCCGAGCCCGACGAGGTCGGGCCGGCGCGAGGAGTGCAGCTCGCCGACGACCGTCGTGGCCCCCTCCTCGGCGTGGGATCGCGCGATCCGGAACGGGTCCCGGAAGGCCAGCCGCAGCGTCCGGGCGGCGAGCTCGAGGCTCAAGTCGCGGCGAGGGCCTCGTCGACCGGCACGAGCGCCTCGACGGCCCGCTCGATCTCGGCCCAGAGCGCCGTCGGGCCGAAACGGACCGGGTCGTCGGCTGGCAGGCCGGTCTCCGCGGCGATCGCGGCGATCGTGCGGCGCGCCTCGTTCTCGTCCCGGATCAGGGACGTGTTGCAGGCGATGGCCACGACCTTCGACGGCGCCACGAGGCCGGCGACCTGCTCGTGGAGGGCGATGAAGCCCGGCAGCCGGGCGATCGGAAACGAGACGTCCGGCAGGTGATCGAAGTCGTGCTCGGCGAGGCCCGGCTTGTGCACCATCACCATCGCCTGTGGTGTCGCCCCGTGGATGAGCGCCAGCGTCACCGAGCTATATGCGGGGTGGTCGAGCGAGCCCTGGCCCTCGACGATCACCCAGTCGCCGCGGCGCTCGCCCTCCTCGACCATCCATTCAACGGTGCCCTGGGCGAAGTCGGAGATGAGCCGATCGACGGCCGCTCCCCAGCCCTCGATCATCATCCCGGTCTGGCCGGTCGGCACGAACGACGCCGAGAGACCGGCCTCCTGGGCCGCGCGTCGGAGCTCGAGGGCGACCGACATCTTGCCGATCGCGCAGTCGGTGCCGACCGTCAGGATCACCCGCTTGCCCCGCCCGTGCCGCCGTCCGATGGCCGTCTCGAAGCGATCCGGCGGCCGGCGGTAGTCGACGATCTCCACCCCGGCGAGGCGGGCGGCGGCGGCAAGCTCCGGATCGTCACCGAGGAAGGTGTGGAGGCCGGACAGGACGTCGAGGCCGCGGTCGATCGCCCGGAGGATCGTGTCGCGCCACGCCTGCGGGAGCTTGCCGCCGGTCGGGGCGATGCCGATCAGGAGCGCCGTCGGCGGGTCACCGGGGAGGGCGAACGCCTCGTCGAGGGTCCCGACGATCGGGACGTCGTGGCGGGGACCGGGGCCCATGACGTCGGCAACCGTCCGGCCCGCGTTCGCGGAGTCGAGGACCGCAACGACGGCGTCCGGCCCGAAGCGGATCACGCCCATCGCGGTCTTGCCGTCGTGCGGCGTGAAGTGGCCCTCGGCGAGGATGACGAGTCGGCGCTGGCGATCTGGCACGACGCCGAGTCTACGGAAAAGGGGAACGCCCCCGGGGCGCGGTCCGGGGGCGTTCGGAAAGTTCGGTTCGGATGGGTCCGATCGGAAGAGCCGGAGTCTAGCAAGGCTCGTCGCGGTGCGGTTCAGGTGGAACGTCGAGTCCTCGTCGACACGCGCGCGCCGCCGCCGATCGGCCCGAAGCTGAGCTCGATCTCGAACGGCGCTGACGGGCCTTCACCCTCACGTGCCCGGCCTGTGCGGCTCGACATTTCCGGTGCTGCCGTCGACGGTGACTCGCATGCCGTTCCTCAGGCGGGCCGTCGCGTCGCCGCAGCCCACCACGGCCGGAATGCCGTACTCCCGAGCGATGATCGAGGCATGTGCCGCAGGGCTCCCGACGTCGGTCACCACCGCGGCCGCTCGAGTGAAGAGGGGGGTCCACGCCGGGGCGGTGAGCGGCGCAACGAGGATGTCGCCGGGCTCGAGCTCGTCGAACTGTTCCGGTCCCCGGATGACCCGGACCGGCCCACTGGCCCGTCCCGGTGAGGCCGGAACGCCCGACACGATGGCGGCATCGGAGGCAGCAGCACCGAGCACCCGTGGCATGGCCTCGAACAATCGCTTCAGCAGCGGGTTCAACTGCCCGACGATCGCCGG
The DNA here is from genome assembly GCA_036503395.1 of Candidatus Limnocylindrales bacterium. Taxonomy (GTDB): domain Bacteria; phylum Chloroflexota; class Limnocylindria; order Limnocylindrales; family CSP1-4; genus DASSHA01. The sequence continues at coordinate 2,769 of DASXWX010000416.1, read as the reverse complement.
CGGGACGAGACGAGCCTGCCGCTCCCGGGTTGCGCGGCGGGCCCCGAGGTCGAGCGCCGAGCCCGGTGGACCGTCGCGCAACGTCGACAGCACTTCGTCGCGGGTCAGGAAGAAGACGTCGTCGGCCTCGGGAATCACGCCCTGCGACGCGAGCGCCTCGCCGATGCGGCAGACCGCTCGTCGCATGGCCGGCCAGGCCAGGCTGAGCTCCGCGACCTGCTCCTCTCTCAGCGGGCCGAGGTGCTGGGCATCCGCCAGGAGGCTCCGGAAGGCTCGTTGGCGGCCCGGCCGGGGAGCGAGGACGGCGAATGCCGCCTCCTCGGCCTGGTGCCTCGTCTCGACCAGCGCAGCGTGCTCGGCGGCGGGCCTCGTGGCGGACCCTGGTCGGGGCCCGGGTGCATACCACCAATCAAGCGACGCGAGTGCATGCCGGGCGGGATCGGTCGGTGCGTTGAAGCCGGTCAGGAGCGACAGATGGCTGCCGCCGAGCGAAGGCCACAGGTGACGGCGGTAGAACCGCGCGAGGTTGACCTCCATCTTGTACGCGGCGCCCGCGAGGATCGTGACCCAGGTGAAGGCCTCTCCTGCGTGATCCGCGAGCTCGTCGATCAGCGCCGGCAGCTCGATGATCGGCAGCGCCTCGACGCGCTCCTCGGCGGCCGCGGCCGCCGCACGATAGCGGGGTCGGACGTCGGCTCGCCACGTTCGCTCGGCGGTCGGGAAGCTGTGGCGCACCGTCGCGGGGTTGATCCCCGCGAGCGTGCGCGGGGACCGGATCAGGTGCCACAGCATGTTCGGCAGGTTGCGGGCGAAGGCACCGGGCGTGGCCCAGTTGAGCGTGTAGAAGTACCAGCCGTTGACGATGACGTGATACGGCCGCGGAACGCGTTGACCGATCTGCCTCAGGTAGTCGGCGTGCGTCCGCTCCTCCATGGCGGTGAGCAGCCAGGATTCGAACAGGGGCGTCACCGGCTCCGAGATCCACTCGCCGAATCGGAGCTGTCGGGTGAAGGCTCCTGCGGCGGGGGCCGCCCACGAGACATCCGGCGGCAGGGCGGTCATCGTTCCTTGCTCGCGTGAGCCGCCGCCGTCGCAGCCCGCACGATCCACTCGACGTCATCGGCGACCTCGTCGACCGATCGCCCGAGGTGATCCCGCCACATCCGCAGCGACGCCGAGGCCGTCAGAACGGCCAATAGCCGCGTGATCCGGTCGCGATCGGCCTCGTCCAGCCTCGGCTCGATCGAGTCCGCCAGACGTCGTAGGCGCTCGTATCGCGTGGAGATCGTGGCGTGTCGGACCTCCGCGGCGCCCGGGCTCGCCATCGCCGCGCGCGACACGTCGTCGAGGACGTCGAGGCGCTCGACGTAGGCGCGAATCATCGGTCGGAGCTCATCGAGGGAACGCGGATCCGCGATCGTGTCGAGCCCGGCCTGTCGCGCGGCGTGTGGGTAGACCGCGGCCAGGAGGTCGCGCTTCGTCGGGAAGTGGCGGTACACCGTCGGGACGGACACGCCGGCCTCCCTGGCCACTGCCGGGATCGACATGCTCGCGAGGCCCGTCGCGATCACCCGCATCGTGGCATCGAGGATGCGACTTCGCGTCTCCTCGGCGTGCTCCTCCCGGAGTGCGCTTCGATACACCCGGGCCGGTGCCGAGGCGATACGGTTCATATGGTCAATATAGGAACCATGTCAACATCGGTCGCCGGGCGGCGCGGAGGCAATGAAGAAGCCCGATCTGGATACAGATCGGGCCGAACATGCGGGAGTCTGGTACCGCATATCGGATTCGAACCGATGATCTCCGCCTTGAGAGGGCGGTGTCCTGGGCCTCTAGACGAATGCGGCACGGCGATCGGAGGGCTCTGAAGAGGCACTCCGTGGCGAGCGGCGATGATACCAACGGGGTCCGGAGTGCGGCAAGGAACGCCTCACCGGGCCCGGGGACCGTCCAGGCTAGAGGCGGTGCGCCTCGAGGAACCCGCGGACCACCTCGGCAACCTGCGGCGCCCCCGAGCCCGACAGGAGCAGGCCGTAGTGGGATGCGGCCGCGAAGGGCTCGTACTCGGCGTCGAGCCATTCGGCCAGGCGCTCGACGTCCTCTTCGCTCACGACCCGGTCGAAGCCTCCGCCGATGACGAGGCGCGGGATCGCGAGCGCCGTGCCTGGGTCGATCGGGATCCCCGCCATAACCTGCCGCCGGGCCCGTCCCGATTCGCGGGCTTTCTGGCCCAGCAGGTGCTGGATCCGGCGGACCTCGTCGACGCTCAGGTCGCGCTCGTCGCGAACGATCTTCTCGATGAGCGTCGCCCAGCCGATGCGCTCCTTGCCGTAGGTATCGGGGACCTCGCGCATCTCGTGGGGCAGCGCCGGCGGCCGGAGCGGCGCCGGCAGCTCCGGGCTCACGAGGACCACGGCCGCCGCCGGCCGCTGCTCGAGGGCCTTGAGGGCCAGGAGCCCGCCCATCCCGTGTCCGACGACGACGACATTCGGCCCCAGCCGCTCCATCACCCCGGCGACGTCGTCCGTGAATGACTCGAACGAGAGGGTCGCCGGCTCGGCGGTCTGCGACCAGAAGTGGTTCCGCAGGTTGAGGGCGTGGCCCTCGAACCCACGCCCGGCGAAGTGATGAAGCCACGTCTCCCAGACCCACGAGCCGGCGAGCTCGCCGTGGACGAACAGCAGCGGCTTGCGCCGCGACCGCCGCTCCGGCAGCCACGACTCGACGTACAGCCCCCGCTCGACGAGCTCGATCTCGTCCTTGCGC
>DASXWX010000415.1:0-1756 GCA_036503395.1 Candidatus Limnocylindrales bacterium | reverse complement strand
GCGACAGCCGTCGAGGCTCGATGGGGTCGTGGACGTCCCAGACGAACGCGGCCTCCTCGAACGCCGCACCGGCTCGGCCGCCCCACTGGGGCGGGATCCGCTGGAGCGCCGTCACCATGAGGCCGTCGGCGACGTTCACCTGGATCGTCCACGTATCGGGCGGACCGGGCACGAACCGGACGACATGGGGGTCGCCCGGCTCGGTCACGTCGACGATCGACCAGCCCCGGTGCCAGAGGTGGCCGCAGTAGAGGTACCAACGGCCGGCGACCTCCTGGACCGCGAGCTTGAACGCGGCCCGGTCGTCCAGATCGGAGTAGCCGACGAGCTCGAGCCCGGAAGCCTCGACGGGCTCGATCGTGCGGTTGCCACGAGCGCCCGGCGACATCGCCCCGTCAGTCGCCCACGGGCGGCTCGAGCCCCGACGCCGTCGGGCCGCCGTACGAGGGAACGTGCATCTCGCGGGCGGCGCGCTCGATGGAGCGGACGATGTTGACGTAGCCCGTGCAGCGACAGAGGTTGCCCGAGATCGCCGTCCGGATCTCGTCGTCGGTCGGCTCGGCGTTCGCCTCGACGAACGGGAGCGCGGCCATGATCATCCCCGGCGTGCAGAAGCCGCACTGGAGCCCGTGCTCCTCGCGGAACGCCTCCTGGAGCGGGTGGAGTCGCCCGTCGGTCGCCAGGCCCTCGATCGTGGTGATCTTCCGGCCGTCGGCCTGGACCGCGAACATCGTGCAGGACTTCACGGCCCGTCCGTCGAGGTTGATCGTGCAGGCGCCGCAGCTGGTCGTGTCACAGCCGATGTGCGTGCCCGTCAGCCCGAGCACCTCGCGAAGGAAATGCACCAGCAGGAGCCGCGGCTCGACGGTCGCGGTCTCCGTCCGGCCGTTGACCTCGACGTGGATCGTGACGTCAGGCATCTGTCCCTCCCCCCGCGCGCCGGATCGCGAGCGCGAGCGCGCGTTCGACCGCCACGCCGGCGAGCCGCTGCTTGAGCTCCGCGCTGCCGCGGAGGTCGGACCAGGGCTCGATCCCATCGCGGGCTGCGGCTCCTGCGTCGTGGATCAGATCGCCGTCGTCGACGGCGCGACCGGCGAGCGCGCTCTCGGCAGCCGCCGCCCGCACGGGCGTCGCACCGGCGTTCGTCAGCGCGATCCGGGCGTAGACGATCCGTCCGCCGTCGACGCGGATCACTGCCCCGGCGCCCGCCATCGCGTAGTCGCCGACCTGCCGCTCGAACTTCACGTAAGCGCCGCCCGTCCCCGGCTCGGGGGCCGGGAGTCGTAGCTCGACGACGACCTCCTCGGGCTCGACGGCCGTCTCGAAGAGCCCGACGAAGAAGTCATCCACGGCGACGGTCCGTCGGCCGCTCGGCCCCTGGAGCTCGACCTCGGCGCCGAGCGCGAGCATCACCGCGGGGTGGTCGTTCGCGGGATCGCCGTGGGCGATGTTGCCGACGACCGTGCCCATGTTGCGGACGCTCGGGTCGGCGATGACCGACGTCGCGTCGATGAGGATCGGGTAACGCTCGCGGACGAGCGGCGACGCGCCCAGCTCGGCCTCGCGGAGGAGCGGACCGATCGCAACCCCGCCGTCGGTCTCGAGGACATATCCGGCGTCGGCGATGCGGTTGAGGTCGACGAGGTGGCTCGGCTCCGCGAGCCGGAGCTTCATGAGCGGGATGAGGCTCGCCCCGCCGGCGAGGAGCTTGGCCCCGGGACCGTGGCGGACGAGCGCCTCGATGGCCTCGTCGAAC
>DASXWX010000414.1:0-5573 GCA_036503395.1 Candidatus Limnocylindrales bacterium | reverse complement strand
TCGACCTCTGAGCAGGCGGCGATGGCGATCGGGCAGCGTGTGTGGAAGCGGCAGCCCGACGGCGGGTTGATCGGGCTGGGCACGTCGCCTTGCAGGATGATGCGCTCGCGCTTCGACTCAGCGATGGGGTCGGGGATCGGCACAGCGGAGAGGAGCGCCTTGGTGTAGGGGTGCAGCGGGTTCTGGTACAGATCCTGGCGGTCGGCCAGTTCCACGATCTTGCCCAGGTACATCACGGCCACGCGGTCGGAGATGTGGCGCACCACCGACAGGTCGTGGGCGATGAAGAGATAGGTCAGGTTGAACTCGCCCTGGAGCTGCTCGAGGAGGTTGATGATCTGGGCCTGGATCGAGACGTCGAGGGCGCTGATCGGTTCGTCGGCGACGATCAGGTCGGGGTTCACCGCGAGGGCGCGGGCGACGCCGATCCGTTGGCGCTGGCCCCCGGAGAACTCGTGGGGGTAGCGGTTCGCGAACTCGGGATTGAGCCCGACGGTCGCGAGCAGGTCGCGAACGCGCTCGCGCCGCTCGCGGCCCGTCCCGATCCGGTGGATCTCGAGCGGCTCGCCGATGATCCCGCCGGCGGTCATCCGGGGGTTGAGGCTCGAGTAGGGGTCCTGGAAGATCATCTGCATCCGGCGTCGCATCGGTCGCATCGCCGAGTCCGACAGCGTCGCGAGGTCGGTCCCGTCGAAGACGACCCGCCCGCTCGTGGGCCGGTAGAGCCGGATGAGAGCCCGCCCGGTCGTCGACTTGCCACAGCCCGATTCACCCACCAACCCGAGGGTCTCGCCGCGATTCAGGGTGAACGAGACGCCGTCGACCGCCTGGACGTCGCCGATGTGGCGCTCGACGACGAGACCCTCGGTGATCGGGAACCAGACGCGCAGGTCCTCCACCTCGAGGAGCGGGGCAGCCGTGCCACCGCCCGCGTCGGCTGCGGCGCCGGCGAGCGCGGTCATCGGCCCGACTCCACCGGTTCGGTGCCATCGCCCGACACGGCGCCGGCCCCCGCGGCCTCGAGGTCCGCCGGCGCGACGTCCTCGATCGGAACGCCGACGACGCCCGGTGGCGGTGCCGCGACGAAGCCCGGTCGAAGCGGCCGTCCCGCGGCTGCCTCCTCGATCGTCGGCGGGTTGTGGCAGGCGATCCGGTGCGTCGCATCGGGCCCGGTCGTGACCGTCCGGCCGCTGATCGCCGCCGGATCCGAGGCCGTCGCCGCAAGTGGCGGCATCACCTCCCAGCAGACGTCGAGCCGCCAGGCGCAGCGCGGCGCAAACGGACAGCCCACGGGTGGCCGGCGCTGGTCGGGCGGGGTGCCCTCGATCGGGATCAGCCGCTCCGGCTGCTCCTCGTCGAGGCGCGGGATCGAGTGGAGCAGCCCGACCGTGTACGGGTGGGACGGATTGGCGAACAGCTCGGGCGTCGTCGCGGTCTCGACGATGAAGCCCGCATACATGACGTTGATCCGCTGGGTCATCCCCGCGACCACGCCGAGATCGTGGGTGATGAGGATGAGCGAGGTCCCGCCCTCGGTCGTGAGACGCTCGAGGATCTCGAGGACCTGGGCCTGGATCGTCACGTCGAGAGCCGTCGTCGGCTCGTCGGCGATCATCAGCTTCGGTTCGAGCGCGAGGGCCATCGCGATCATGACCCGCAGCCGCATGCCACCCGAGAACTGGTGGGGGTAGGAGCGCAGCCGGCTCTCCGGCCGCGGGATCCCGACCATCGCCAGGAGCTCGATCGCCCGCGCCCGGGCGTCCTCGCGCGAGACCTTCCGGTGGGCCCGGATCGTCTCGACCATCTGCTCCTCGACCGTGAGGACCGGGTTGAGGCTCGTCATCGGGTCCTGGAAGATCATGGCGATGTCGCGGCCGCGGAGGTCGCGCAGATCGGCCTCGGACATCGTCGCCAGGTCGACGCCGTCGAACAGGATCTGGCCGCCCTCGATCCGCCCGGCCGGCTTCGGCAGGAGCCGCATCAGGGCCAGGTTCGTGACGCTCTTGCCACAGCCCGATTCGCCGACGAGCCCGAGTCGCTCGCCCCGCTCGAGCTCGAACGAGACGCCGTTGACAGCATGGATCGTGCCGTCCTGCGTCCGGAACCGGACGACCAGGTCGTGAACGTCGAGGAGCGCCATCAGCGAGCCGCCATCAGCGCCGGAGCCTGGGATCCAGGGCCTCGCGGAGCCCGTCGCCGACCAGGTTGAAGCCGATGGCGGTCATCGAGATCGCGGCGCCGGTGAAGAAGATGATCCACGGCGCCTGGCGGTAGAAGCTCGTCGCGTCGGTGAGCATCGTCCCCCACTCGGCCGTCCGCGGGTCGGGCGGGCCGAGGCCCAGGAAGCCCAGGCCGGCGACGTCGATGATCGCCGTGGCCAGCGCGAGCGTCGCCGCGACGATGACCGGCGTGAGCGCGTTGGGCAGCATGTGCCGGAACAGGATCCGCCCGGTCGGCGCGCCGATCGATCGAGCCGCGGTGACGTAGTCGGACTCCCGCAGCGCGAGCATGCTGCCACGCAGCAACCGGGCGAAGATCGGAGCGTTCGTGAGCGCGACCGCGAACATGATCTGGAGCAGCCCGCGGTCGAGCCAGACGACGACCCCGATCGCGAGCAGGATGCCCGGGATCGCGAGCAGGACGTCGACGACCCGCATGAGGACCGTATCGACGCGGCCGCCGAAGGCGCCCGCGACGGCCCCGATCGTCCCGCCCATCGCCACGCCCATGAGGACCGAGACGACGCCGACGAGGAGGCTGATCCGGGCCCCATAGAGGACGCGGGTCAGGACGTCGCGGCCCTGGAGGTCCGTGCCCATGAGGTGGGCCGCCGACGGCGGCTTGATCCGGTTCGTCAGCGTTCCCGCGAGCGGGTCGCCGGGGGCGATGACCGGCGCCAGCAGCGCCGCCAGGGCGAAGATCGCGATGATCGCCAGCCCGAGCAGCGCCGGGCGGTTGTGGAGCAGTCGGCGAAAGGCGTCGCGCCACAGACCGCGCGAGGCGCGCGACGTCACGGGCTGGGCAAGGGGCCGGTTGAACGGGGCCGTCGCGGTCGCCATCAGGAGTACCGGATCCGTGGATTGAGGAACGCGTAGCCGACGTCGACGAGCAGGTTGACGACGAGGAAGATGAGGGCGAAGACGAGGATCGTCGACTGGACGACGAGATAGTCGTGGTCCTGGATCGCCTCGACGACATAGCGCCCCACGCCGTTCCACGAGAAGACGGTCTCGGTGATGACCGCTCCGGCGAGGAGCCCGCCGACCTGGAGGCCGATGACGGTCACGACCGGCAGCCAGGCGTTGCGCATGACGTGGCGGCTGTCGACCCGGCGCTCCGTCAGGCCCTTCGCCCGGGCCGTCCGAACGTAGTCCTCGTGGGCCACGTCGAGCACCGACGCTCGGGTGATCCGGGTGATGATCGCGAGCGGGATCGAGCCGAGCGCGATCGCCGGCAGGATCAGGTGCTTGATCGCGTCGACGAACGCGTCGAAGCGGCCGGCGAGGAGCGTGTCGATGAGCATGAAGTTCGTGACCGCGTCGATGTGCGTGCGCGGATCGAGCCGTGCCGAGGTCGGCAGCCACTTGAGCTGGACCGAGAGGAAGAACTGGAGCGTGTAGCCGAGAATGAAGATCGGGATCGAGATGCCGAGCAGCGAGATGACCGTGATCGCGCCGTCGGTCCAGCCCTGGGGATGGCGCGCGGCGATCCGCCCGAGCGGGATCCCGAGGCCGATCGCGAACAGGAGCGCGGCCGCCGTCAGCTCGATCGTCCCGGGGAAGCGCAGCGCGAGCTCGGACACCACGGACCGGTTGTTGATGACGCTCTTGCCGAGGTCGCCCGACAGGAGCTGCCCGAGGTAGATGAAGTACTGCTCGTAGAGGGGCTTGTCGAGCCCGAGCCGGGTCCGGATCTCCGCGGTCAGCTCCGGCGTCGCGTGCTGGCCGAGGAGCGCCGCGACCGGGTCGCCGGGCAGCAGGTGGACGAACGCGAAGAGCACGATCGACAGGCCGAGCAGGACGGGGATCGCGGCCAGGAGCCGGCGGACGACGTACTTCAGCATGGCCGGAAGCAGCGTCCCCCCGGGCCGCGGGGCCCGGGGGGACGGAGGTCGACCGAGCGAACGGGTTCGCTCAGCGGTTGAGCCAGACGGTGTTCAGCGCCTCGTTCAGGTTGCCCGCCCCCACGAAGCCCTGGACGGCGGCACTGGCCGCGGCCGGTGGCTTCGAATGGACGAGCGGCACGAACGGCAGGTCACGGGCGAGGATGTCCTGCGCGTCGGTCCACGCCTGCTGGGCGGTCGCGTCGTCGGGCGCCGTGGCGCCCTTGTCGAACGCGGCCTTCAGCTCCGGCGGGCCGTAGGCGAACTCGGGGTTCGGCTTGCTGCCCTGGAAGTGGAAGAACGCCGCCACCAGGAAGTTGTCCGGACCCGGCCAGTCGCACGTCCAGCCGAGGAGCCACATCGGGAACTTGCCCGTCGCCTCGTCGGCGAGGTAGCCGGTCCGCCAGCCCTCGGTCTTGAAGTTGACCTTGAACCCGACCGCCTCGAGGTCGTTCGCGATCGCCTGGGCCAGGCCCCTCGGGTCCGGCATGTACGGGCGGGCGACGTCGGACGGGTAGTAGAAGGTCAGCGCGAGCGCGTCGCCGGACAGCCCGGAAGCCGCGATCTCGGCCTTCGCCTTGTCGGGGTCGTACGTCGGCAGCCCGAGCGGCTTGTAGTACTGGGTTGCCGGCGGCATGAAGTTGTCGGCGGGCTCGGCCAGCCCGGCATAGAAGGCGTCGATGTAGGACTGCTTGTTGACCGCGTACGCGATCGCCGTCCGGATGTGCTGGTTGTCGAACGGCTTCTGCTTCTGGTTCATCTCGAGCGCGCCGATGTTGCACGACTCGCCGCGGTCGATGACCTGGAAGTTCGAGTCGCCCTTGAGCGTCTCGATGTCGTTTGGCGCGATCGTCTGGGCGAGGTCGATGTCGCCCGCCTGGAGGGCGTTCAGCTCGGCCGCCTGATCGGCGTACGGCTTGAACGTGACGCTGTCGAGATGCGCCGCGTTGTCGGCGTCCCAGTAGTTCGGGTTCTTGACGATCGTCACGTGGTCATTCGGGGTCCATTCCTTGTACATGAACGGTCCGGTGCCGACCATCGACTTGCCGGTGCCACCCTGGCCCTGCGCGTAGGGGCTCTTGCCGGGGTCGGGGTTGTCCGCGTCGCCGGCCTTGAGTGCCGTCGGGCTCTGGATCCCGAACTGCGGCAGTGGCGCCTGGGCGATCAGGAAGTTCGACTGGGGCTGGTTGAGGGTGAACTTGACCGTGAAATCGTCGATCTTCTCGACCGACTTCAGGTTGGAGTCCGCGCCCCAGCCGAAGACCGCGCCGAAGTAGTAGTTGTAGGCGTCCTGGAGTTCCTTCGGAGCGTTCTTCTGGCGGTCGTAGTTGTAGACGACGGCGTCCGCGTTGAAGTCGGTCCAGTCGTGGAACTTCACGCCCTGGCGGAGCTTGAAGGTGTACGTCCGGCCGTCGGCGCTCTTCTCGGGCAGATCGGTCGCGAGGACCGGGATGACGTCCGAGAGCGTGCC
>DASXWX010000413.1:0-4298 GCA_036503395.1 Candidatus Limnocylindrales bacterium | reverse complement strand
CGATCGACTCCGCGATCCTGTACGGCGTCAAAGGAACCCGCGACCCCAACCACGACGCCGTGGTCGTGTTCGTTCTGGCCGACGGATCGCGACACGCCGAGGGCTTGCGATGCTCGGCACGCTGCCGCGCCGTTCAGACACCGGGGTCGGGCAACGAATAGTGTCGCCGCGATGAGCCGTCGAGCCCTGATCCTCACGGCCGGCATCGTGCTGCTCGCGGTCGCGGCCTTGCTGACGTGGGTTCTCGTGCAGTCGCCGCCGATGTCGTAACGGGCCGTCGGTCGATGTCGAGTCTCACCCTCGCCGAGAAGCTGACGATCGCCGCGATAGCAGGCGCGATCGTGTTCCTCGCTGTCGTCCTGATCGTCGTGAGTGGCGGCCAGGTCGCTCCGGACCTGAGTCTCCATCCCTCGCCTCAGGGGTAGTCGCGTCGAAGCCCATAGGCGATGGGGCGCGGACGCCGGCTAGGCCGCCGCTGCCCGAGCGTCCCGTCGGCGGTGCTCCCGGGGACAGGCTCGACGCGGCCGCCCAAAGATGAGGGCTTCATCCGCACCGATGGCCGAGGCGACGGCCTGGCGGAAGCGCGCCGATGTGCGCAAATCGCCTGTCTCGATCCTGCTGATCGTGACGCGGCTGTATCCGGTCCGACGGCCGAGCTCGTCCTGGGTCAGGCCGATGACCTGACGGATCGGACCGAGCGCCGGTCGCTGTGTCTGGCTCACTCCCTGACGGTAGGAGCGTTCCTAACGCGGTGGCCGGGCGTGGACAGCGTGTATGACTACGACTCGCACCTGCCGAACGAGACAGCGGCCGGTTCGTGCGCGAAGTCAGAGCATAACTGGCCTAACGGCGGGTTGCCTTAGTTGCCTCTTATCTAAGCTCGCCCACGGAACCGGTCGACCGCGCTCCGTCGGCGGCCCGCGGCGGCGGCCCGCTCCGCGGCCGTCGAGCGCGCGTAGCGGCGCAGCATGGCGGGGGATCGCCAGCCCGCGAGAGTCATGAGATCGCTCTCGCTGATCGGGTCGTCTCCGGAGAGGTTCAGGTGAGCCCACGTGTGGCGCAGTTGGTGCGGATGCAGCCGCTCGATCCCGGCCTGGGCGCCGCGCCGGCGGACCATCTGCTCGATGCCGCTGTCGCTCAGCGGGCCGCGGATCCCGAGCCACAGGTTCGACAGGTGGCGGTCCGAATGGCGCTCGCGCTCGCGCAGATAGCGGTCGAGGGCCTTCGCCGTGTCCCGGCCGAACACGGCCCCGCGCTCGCGCCGGCCCTTGCCGAGGACGAGCACGCGACCGCGGTCGAGGTCGACGTCGCTCTCGTCGGGGTCGTCGCTCCATCGAAGGCCGGCGAGCTCGGCGCGTCGGATCCCGGTATCGAGGAACAGCCGAACGATCGCCGAGTCGCGCCGGCCGACGAACGAGCGGTCGCGCTCGAGGAGCGTGAGGAGCCGGGCGAGCTCCTCGTCGCGGATGACGGGGACGGGCGTCTCGGGCACCTTCGGCGGCTTCATCTTCGCCATCGGGGAGTCCTTCGCGAGCCCCTCGTCGACCGCCCACTTGAAGAACGCCTGCGCCCCGCGCCAGCGGTTGTTGACGGTGGCGGGTTTCCGACCCTCGTCGCGCATCGCGACGATCCACGACTCGACGTGCTCGCGGCGGATCGCCTCGAGGCTCGTCGGCATCCCTTGGGCCGCAAGGAAGGCGGCTAGCTGGCGGGCGCTCGTCGTGTATGTGTCGACGGTGCGGTCCGAGACGTTCTCGGCCCGCAGGTGGCGCGTCCACGACGCGATGTCACGCGCGAGTGGGCTGGGCGCCATGTGCGTAAGAGAAGCATCAGGTTTGGTACCCTTCGTCGCCCTGGCGGTGGTCGCGGTGGCCATCCAAAACCTCCTGTGACGTGCGGAACGGAACTGCCGCAAGTATACGCTGAGGCGGCGGTGTGCTACAAGGCCACCGACAGGCATACGCTCACATCGAGCGTGAACTCGGGCGGTTAGCTCAGTTGGTTAGAGCGCATGCTTGACATGCATGAGGTCAGAGGTTCAAGTCCTCTACCGCCCACCATAAAGAACGCGACGATCGGGACATGTCCCGTCGGCGGCGCCTCCAGAGAGTCCGGCCGCGGCTGAGAGCCGGACGACGCGTCGAGCGGCGATACCACCCGTGAGCGACCGGCGAACCGGTCCGGGCTCCGCCCGTTAGCGCGGACACGAGCGCGACGCGCGTCGGAGGCACGAAGGCCTCGGGCGGCGCCGAAGGCGGGTGGAACCGCGGGAGTTCGATCGAACCTCTCGTCCTGTCGGACGGGAGGTTTTCTGTTGTGCAGGAGGTTCCGATGGGTGAGCAGGACGCGCGGATCGAGGGCGAGGGGCCCGTCCCGACGCTGCCCGAGGACGCCGAGGCGGGGGAGGACCTCAACCTCGTCGCGCCCGAACGGGGATCGGCCGACGAGCTTCTCGACGCGACGGCGGGGGACCCGCTCGACCCGATGCGCCACTCGACGGCTCACGTCATGGCGGAGGCGGTTCTCGACCTCTTCCCAGGCGCGCGTCTCGGGATCGGGCCCGCGATCCGCGACGGCTTCTACTACGACTTCGGGCTCGACCGGCCGCTGACGCCCGACGATCTCGGTCGGATCGAGGCGCGGATGGCCGAGAGCGTCGCGGCGGATCACCCGTTCGTTCGGTCGGAGGTCGCCCTCGCCGACGCCCGCGCCCGCGAGGAGCAGGCGGGCCAGCCTTTCAAGGTCGAGATCCTCGACGACCTCTCCCGGCGGGCCGCGGAGGAGGGGAGCGCCGCCCCGCCGGCGAGCTTCTACGAGCACGGCCCGTTCGTCGACCTGTGCAAGGGCCCGCACGTCGCGAGCACAGGAAAGATCGGCCCGTTCAAGCTGCTCGCGGTCGCCGGGGCCTACTGGCGAGGCGACGAGAAGCGGCCGATGCTCCAGCGGATCTACGGCACGGTCTGGCGGACCCAGGAGGAGCTCGACCAGTTCCTGTGGCGACGCGAGGAGGCCAAGCGGCGGGACCACCGTCGGCTCGGCGTGCAGCTCGACCTCTACTCGTTCCACGACGTCTCGCCGGGATCGGCGTTCTGGCACCCAAAGGGCCAGCGAATCTGGCGGACGCTCGAGTCCGCGATGCGCGAGCTCCAGGAGCAGCGCGGCTACCTCGAGGTCTCGACGCCGATCGTCGTCTCGGAGCGGCTCTGGCGGCAGTCGGGCCACTGGGAGCATTACGCCGAGAACATGTTCCTGGTCGAGTCGGAAGGCCAGACGTTCAGCCTCAAGCCGATGAACTGCCCCGAGTCGACGTTCATCTATCGCTCGCGCGTCCGCTCCTATCGCGACCTGCCGCTTCGCTACGCGGAGTACGGGCGGCTCCATCGAAACGAGCGCTCGGGCGTCCTCCACGGCCTGACCCGGGTCCGCCAGTTCGTCCAGGACGACGCCCACCTCTACGTCCGGCCCGACCAGCTCGCCGACGAGCTGGCGGCGCTGTTCGACATGGTCCGCGAGGTGTACGCGTGGTTCGGCCTCGAGCCGCGCTACACGTTCGCGACCCGGCCCGATGACGCCCTCGGCACGAAAGAGCAATGGGACCGGGCCGAGGGCCTGATCCTCGAAGCGCTCGAGCGGGCGAACGCGCCGTACGTGGTCAAGCCGAAGGACGGCACGTTCTACGCGCCGAAGATCGACATCTACATCGACGACGCGCTCGGGCGCGAATGGCAGATGGCGACGATCCAGGTGGACCTGCTGATGCTCCCCGAGCGGTTCGACCTCTCGTACGTCGACGAGCAGGGCCGGCAGCAGCGTCCCGTCGCGATCCACCGCGCGATCTACGGCTCGCTCGAGCGGTTCGTCGGCATCCTCATCGAGCACTTCGCAGGCGCGCTCCCGCTCTGGATCGCGCCGGTTCAGGCGGTCGTGATCCCGATCGCGGACCGGCACACGGACGCGGCGTCGGAGCTGGCGGCCGTGCTGCGGGGCCGCGGCCTGCGCGTGGAGGTCGACACGACCGACGCCCGGATGCAGAACAAGATCCGGGTCGCCCAGGAGCAGAAGGTGCCGCTGATGCTCGTGCTCGGCGACCGCGAGGTCGAGGCGCGGACGGCGTCCGTGCGGCGACGCGATGCCGAACGCGGCGCGCCCCAGGAGACTCTCGGCTGGGACGAGCTGGCCGAGCGGCTCGCGCAGGAGGTGGCCGAGAAGCGGGTCTGACCACGGTTAGTAGCGCGTGTCGAGCCAGCGGACACGCTTCCGGTCGACCGTCGCCCAGAGGAGTGCCGACCCCGGCCACG
>DASXWX010000412.1:0-3069 GCA_036503395.1 Candidatus Limnocylindrales bacterium | reverse complement strand
GGCGTACGCGCCGAGAACCTGCGCGCGTGCCTCCGACGGCGGATCGACCGGAACGAGCGCGACGCCTCGCCGATGCTCCTCGATCGCCTCCGCGGATCGGCCGAGGACCCACAGGAAGTAGCCGATCCTCGAGCGGAGCCGGCCGGCCGCGACGATGTCCCCGGCAGCCTCGGCGACGATCGTGGCCGTCCTCGCCCGGGTCAGCGCCCGATCCGTCCGACCCGCGAGGTCGGCCGCGTCCGCCGCATCCAGGCCGAGCCCGACCAGGTCGAGGTCGTCGGGTGGCACCGCGCCGTCCGCGATGAGCCCGAGGGCGCGTTCGAAGTGGTCGTCCGCGATCGCGTACGCGGTGACGGCGAGCGCGGCTGACGCGGCCTCGAGGCCGGCCGCGATGGCCTCGGTCGGTCGGTCGGCCGCCTGCCAGTGGTGGGCGCGCTCGCCGGCCGGCCCGCCCGGCGCCCGGTCGGCGAGCTCGGGGCGCTGCTCGAGGACGGCCGCCACCGCGGCATGGAGCGACCGCCGCTCGTCGGGGAGGAGCGCCCGCTCGACGGCCTCGGCATGAAGCCCGTGCCGAAATGCCAGCCGCCGGCCGTCGTCGACGAGCGCGAGGACGTGCGCTTCTAGCGCGGGCCGGAGCGCGCCGCGGACGTGCGTCGTGGGCTCGTCGAGAACGAGCGCCACCAGCCGTTCGTCGAATGGGCGCCCGATGACCGCGGCCGCGCCGAGGGCGCGTCGTGACGGCGCCGGAAGCGAGCCGAGCTGGCGGTCGAGCGAGTCGGCGAGCGCACGTGGGAGGCGCTCGCCGCGGACGGCCGACGCCATCAGCTCCTCGGCGAACATCGGGTTGCCGTCCGACCGCCGCCAGACCCGGTCGAGCAGCTCTGGATCGGCCGTCGGAGCGATGGCCGAGAGCTGAGCGTGAACCGCCGTTCGATCGAGTGGCCCGAGGTCGATCGCCGTCGCGTTCGGCAGCCTCGCCAGGTCGTCGAGCCAGGCGTCACGCGGGTCGTGGGACTGGGCGGCCGCAGACCGTCGGGTCAGGACCAGCACGAGCCGACCGACGGTCGCGCTTCGGGTCAGGAATGCGAGGAACGAGCGGGTCGCCTCGTCTGCCCAGTGGCAGTCCTCGACGGCAAGCAGCACGGGCTCCTCCGCGAGGCGTTCGACGACGCCCAGCAGTCGCTCGAAGAGGCGGGCACGTCCGGCCGCGTCCGACGGCAGCGGGCCGGCCAGGGCGTCCGGCGCGAGCTCCGGGACGAGCCGGGCAACCTCCTCGGCGGCGATCCCGACGACTGCCGCGCGGCGATCGGGCCGCAGCTGCCCCACCGCTCGCCGCAGGAGCGTGGCGAGCGGCAGGAAGGGCAGCTCGCTCCCGACCTCGACACAGCCCGCCACCGCGTTGACGATGGCGCGCGCCTCGGCGTGGGCGACGACCTCGGCGAGGAGCCGGCTCTTGCCGATTCCCGCCTCACCGGACAGGCCGACGATCGAGGGCTGGCCGTCGACCGCACGATCGAGCGCCGCGTCGAGGGTGCCGAGCGGCGCGTCGCGACCGACCAGGGCGGGCAGCGCCCGGCTCGCGGCCATCGACGAATGGTACGAGCCCGATCAGCGAATGAGCACTAGCGCTCCGAGGGAGCGGGATCGGTGGAGCGCATCAGCCCGAGGGTCAGAGGAGCTCGTGGTTCGCGGTGGCGGTGGGCTCGCCCTCGCGCGGTCGCGGCTCCTCGCCCGGGCCATATTCGCGGGGCAGCGACGCGCGGTCGGCACCGGCCTCGCCGGAGGCGAGCACCGGAAGCTCCCGGCGGTCGTCGACCGGGCGGGATTCGCCCTCGATGGCGCCGACGCCGTAGGGGACCCACTTGTCGGGCCGCTGGAGCCGGTGGACCTCTTCGTTGCCGCGGGCGTGGACCTGCTCGAAGCCCTTCGGCTCGATCCACATCCGTTCGCCCTCGAGCAGCCCGAGGACGCCCGACTGGCCCGGCTCCGGCCGCGGCGCCTGGCAATACCGGCAGGTGGACTTGTCGTGGGCCGTGTACTCGAGCGGCTCCTCGTAGGTGGTGATGTAGCCCTCGTAGTTCCGGAGCACGACCTTGTGGTCGCTGTAGCTGATGAGGTAGTTCGGCATGACCGGGATCTTCCCGCCGCCGCCGGGCGCATCGATCACGTAGGTCGGCACCGCGTAGCCGGAGGTGTGGCCGCGGAGGCCCTCCATGATCTCGAGGCCCTTGCCCACCGGCGTCCGGAAGTGGCCCGAGCCCTCCACCAGGTCGCACTGGTAGATGTAGTACGGCCGGACGCGGATCTCGACGAGCTGCTGGACGAGGGCCCGCATCGTGTTCACGCAGTCGTTGACCCCGGCGAGCAGCACCGACTGGTTGCCGAGGGGGATCCCCGCCCGAGCGAGCTTGTCGCAGGCGCGGGCGACCTCGGGCGTGATCTCGTTCGGGTGGTTGACGTGGATGTTGATCCACAGCGGGTGGTACTTGCCGAGCATCTCGCATAGCTCGTCGTCGATCCGCTGGGGCAGGAAGACCGGCACCCGCGAGCCGATCCGGATGATCTCGACGTGGGGGATCTCGCGCAGGCCGCGGAGGACCGACTCGAACAGCTTCGGGGCGAGGGTGAGGCCGTCGCCGCCGCTGATGAGCACGTCGCGGACCTGCGGTGTCCGGCGGAGGTACTCCAGCTGCGCCTCGTGCTCGCGGGAGTTGAAGTTCTGGGTCGGGTCGCCGACGATCCGCGACCGGGTGCAGTAGCGGCAATAGCTCGCGCACTGGGTCGTGACGAGCATGAGCACCCGATCCGGGTAGCGGTGGACGAGCCCGGGGACCGGCGAGTGGCGGTCCTCGGCCAGGCTGTCCTCCATCATCGCGGTGAAGGCCTGCTGCTCGCGACCGAGCGGGATGACCTGGCGACGAATCGGATCGTTCGGATCGTCGGGGTCCATGAGGCTCGCGAAGTACGGCGTGATGTCGACGCGGAACTTGTCGTCCGCGGTCAGCCCGGCCTTCTCCTCGTCGGTGAGGTTCAGGACCTGGGCGACCTCGTCGAGCGAGTTGATCCGGT
>DASXWX010000411.1:0-7685 GCA_036503395.1 Candidatus Limnocylindrales bacterium | reverse complement strand
CGGCCGGCGAGACCGCAGGCGGCTCGATCGGCGCGACCATGGTCCACGACGGTTGCCCGACGCGATCGTCCGGACGCGCGGGCACGTCGTCGTCGCTGATCGCCGCGGCGGGCAGGGCGTCGGGTGGCGTGACAGGTGCCGGAGCGCTCGGCTCCTCGAGCGGCGGTTCGACCGAGACCGCCTCGTCGGGCACGTCCACGGCGGCGGGTGGGCTCCCTTCAGCCCCCGCCTCGGCCTCGACGGCCGCCGGCTCAGCGTCCGCGACGATGGGCTCGGCCTCCTCGGTCGGGGGACGGAACTGCGCCAGCAGCCAGGCGGTCCGGGCGGCCGCCGCCGCGGCACGATCCTCGGGCTCGGCGACCGCGGCACGATCCTCGGGCTCGGACGCCTCGGGCAGCGCCGCCGGTTCGGGAGCTTCGGCCCGCTGTGCGTCGGGCTCGACCGGGCGCCACGGCGCGACGTCCATACTCTCTCGCTCGACGGCCTGGTCGGTGGTGTCCTCCGTCAGCTGCTCGGCAGCGGCCTTCGCCCGGACCGCCTCGAGCACGTCGAGCGGGACGTCGGCGTCGTCGTCCGGACCCGCGACCTCGACCTCGGGCGTCGCCTGCACGGCCTCGGGCGCCGCCTGCACGGCCTCGGGCGCAGCCTCCTCCACCTCGGGCGCGACGATGGGCTCCAGCGCGGGACCGGCGAGGGCCTCGAGCCGCGCCGCGATGTCGGTGTCGAACGCCTCGACATCCTCGGACCCCGCCTCGACCGGCGCGAGGATCGCCTCGTCGGCCGGGCGGGAGTCGTCGACGAACGCGCCGTTGGTGGGCGCGGCCTCCTCGGCCGCGTCCTCCTCGGCCGCGTCCTCCTCGAGCCGGCCGAGATCGATCGTGGGCCAGGCGAGGTCTGACGGCGGCGACGGCAGGTGGCCGTTCGTCTCGGGCGCCGGAGCGATGGTCGTCCCGAGGGTCGGGAACGTGGCGGGGAGGGCTTCGAGCGAGAGGTTCGGGGCGCACGTGAGACAGCGGCCCTCGGCCTCGTTCCAGCAGTTCGAACACGTGTACTGGCGGCAGGTCAGGCAGAAGTTGAAGGTCTGGTGGAACGCCTCGACCTGGTGCGACGAGATCTCGCGCTCCTCGTCGCTCCGGGCGTCCGCGAAGGCCTCGTCGAGCGTGGTCGAATCGTCGAGGACGTACTTGCGCAGGCCCTTCGAGAGGACCTTGAACTTCCCGAGGCGCTGGCGTCGGGGCGCGGTCGCCTGAAAGGTGTAGCGGGTGCCACACCTCTCGCAGAACGATTCGGTGAGGATCTCGGCCATCAGCCCCCCGACGCGCGGACGGACAGGTGCGGAACGGACGGGTACGGACCCGGGGCTTCCGGGCGGGGCGAGAGTATACCGTCGCCCTCCGGAGACTCCTGCCCCTCCGGTACCACGATCGGCGGCGATTGGTCCGGCCGCCGGGGACGGGTCCGGCGGGCCACCTCTGTGCCGATGTTACGCTCGCCGAAATGGCCGGCCTGTCGTCGATCGAGCGCCTGCTCGAGCGGCTTTTCGAGCGACCAGCGGCTCGGATATTCCACTCCCGGATCCAGCCGCTCCAGCTGCAGCGGCGGATCGAGCGAGCGATGGAGACCGAGCGGCTGTCGGGCGCCGACCGCACCCTCGTCCCGAACGCGTTCACCGTCCGGCTCAACCCGGCCGACCTCGAGCCCCTTCGGGGGATCGCGGCCAGCGTGGTCGCCGAGCTTGCGGACGGCGCCCTCGCCTTCGCCCGACGCCATGCCTACACGGTCCTCGATCGGCCGCGTGTCGATCTCGTCGCCGATCCCGAGGTCCGGCCCGGCGAGATCACCGTCGGCGCGGCGTGGGTGGACCGTCTTGGACGGCGCGACGAGGACGCGCTCGAGGCCGAGGACGGGGTAGCCGGGCCCGCGATGCCGGGCGGCGGCCGACCGGACGACACCATGGTCTTCCGGCCGCCGACGCCCGCCGTCCCGCGGGCCGTACTCCGGGAGGTTTCGCCCGACGGCCACGAGCGACGGGTCGCCATCGAGTCCGGTTCGCTCACCCTCGGCCGCGCGACCGACAACGGGATCGTGATCAGCGATGCCCGAGCCTCGCGCCACCACGCGCGCCTCCAGGTCCGTCAGGGACGGCTCGTGCTGACGGACCTCCATTCGACGAACGGCACCCGCGTGAACGGCGTCCGCGTCGGCGAGGTTGCGCTCGGCGAGGGCGATCGGATCCAGGTCGGTGACACGACGCTCATCGTCGACTCGATGGGCGGCGACTAGGCGGGGTGGACGGCTTCCTGCTCGCGATCTGGGTCGTCCGGATCGCGTTCCTCGCGCTCCTCTACCTGTTCCTCCTGTTCGTCGTCCGAGCGCTCCTCCGCGATCTCCGGTCCGCGACGCGGGAACCGGTCGCGGAGCTCGGCCGGCTCGCAGTCGTCGCCTCGCCGTCGGGCGACCCGCCCGTCGGCTCGGCGTTCCCCCTCGATGCGGTGACCGGCATCGGCCGCGATGTCAACAACGCCGTGGTCGTCGAGGATCCGTTCGCCTCGTCGGAGCACGCCGTCCTCACATTCCGCGGCCGGGCCTGGTACGTCGAGGACGTGGGCAGCACGAACGGGACATATGTGAACGGGATCCGGGTCGATGGCCTCGCGCCGCTCGGCTTCGGCGATGAGCTCCAGGTCGGCCAGGTCCGATTCCGGCTCGAACGAGGGCGGGCATGACGGCCGCGCGGCTCGTGCTCCCCGGTGTCGGCCTGGCCGCGATCCGGCCGCGGCCGCGGTGGCGTGAGCTGATGCTGCTCGCGATCGTGGCGGTGGCGCTCGTCGTCGGGAGCGCCTCGCTGGGCGCGACGCGGGATCTCGTCGCCGGCGGCGATCGGTCGGGTGGGCTCGCGCTCGCGGATGCGAGCCAGCTCGCGATCTACCTCGGCGCCTTGTTCGCGGCGCACTTCGCCCAGGTTCTCGCCGGCCGGCGAACCGACCAGATCCTGCTGCCGGCCGTGGCCCTCCTCGGCGGGCTCAGCCTGCTCCTGATGGAGCGGCTCCCGCAGTCGCTCGCCGGCCAGCTCGGTGGCCTGTCCGAGACCCAGCTCGTGTGGCTGCTGCTCGCACTCGGGATCGTGACCGTGCTCGCGATCGTCGTCCGTTCGGACGCGTGGCTCCGGCTCTACAAGTACACGTGGGCGGCCGCGGGGATCGCGCTGCTGCTGCTGACGTTCCTCTTCGGGCGCGACGTGAACGGCGCGCGGCTGACGATCGGGCTCGGCCCCTTCAGCCTCCAGCCGTCCGAGCTCCTCAAGGTGATCCTCGTCGTCTTCCTCGCGGGATACCTGTCCGAATTCCGGCCGCTCCTCGTCGAGCAGTCGTGGCGGGTCGGGCCGCTGCGCCTGCCACCGGTGCCGTATCTCGCGCCGATGGTCGCGATGTGGGCGATCGCGCTCGGGATCGTCGTGGTCGAGCGTGACCTCGGTGCCGCGCTCCTGTTCTTCGCGGTCTTCCTTCTGCTGCTGTACACGGCGACCGCGCGGGCCGTCTACGTCGTGGTGGGCACGCTCGCGTTTGTCGCCGGCGCCGCCCTCATGTACCGCCTCTTCGGCGTCGTCCAGACGCGGGTCGACGTCTGGCTAAACCCGTGGGCCGACCCCCAGGGGGCCGGGTACCAGCAGATCCAGGCGCTCTACGCCTTCGCCCGCGGCGGCCTCCTCGGGACGGGCCTGGGAGCCGGGTTGCCAACCGTCGGCGGCCGGCTGCCGATCCCGGCAATCCATACCGACTTCCCGCTCGCGGCCCTCGGCGAGGAGCTCGGGCTCGTCGGGATCATGGCCATCCTCGGCCTCTATCTCGTGGTGATAGAGCGTGGCCTCAGGATCGCGGCGTCCGCGGCGGATGACTTCCGCGGGCTTCTCGCGGCCGGTCTGTCGCTCGTCGTCGGCGTCCAGGCCTTCATCATCGCGGCCGGCAACCTCAAGCTGATCCCGCTGACCGGGATCACGCTGCCGTTCGTGAGCTACGGCGGCTCGTCGCTCGTCGCCAACGGTGTCGTCGTCGGGCTCCTCCTCGCGATCTCTGACCGCGGGGTCGAACCGCCCCCGCCGCCACGGCCTCCGGGCCGTTTCAGGCGGCTCATGGGTCGAGCGTCTTGACCCCCGACCAGCGGCCGGGGAGCGGCGGACCGATCGGATCGCGAGCGCTCCGACCGGTCGGTGCGAACGTCGCGAGGGTCGGCGCCGTCCTCGCGCTCGCCTTCGCGGTGCTCGCCGGCGGCGCGGGTTTCTGGCAGGTCTACCGCGCTTCGGACCTGTCGGACGCGCCCGACAACCCGCTCGTGATCGCGGCCCAACGGCGGGTGGAGCGGGGCACGATCACGGACCGCGATGGCGTCGTCCTCGCCCGCAATCGGAAGGACGCCAACGGCGAGCCTTATCGCGTCTACACCGATCCGGCGATGAGCCCGGTCGTCGGCTACGCGTCGCGGCTCTTCGGGACGGCCGGCCTCGAGCGCTCGTTCGACGCCCAGCTGTCCGGGCTCGCCGGGCCCGACCCCGTCGCCGACGTCCTTCGCAAGTTCGGGGCCGATCCATACGACCCCCAGGACCTGCGGCTCTCGATCTCGCTCAAGCTGCAGAAGGCGGCCGTGAGCGGCCTCGGCGACAACCGTGGAGCCGTCGTGATGCTCGATCCGTCGACCGGGGAGGTCCTCGCCCTCGCCTCGACGCCCACCTACGATGCCTCGCGGATCACCGATCCCGACACCGCCCGACGCGCCTTCGCCTCGCTCCTCGACGACCGCTCGCAGCCGCTCCTGCCACGGGCGACGCAGGGCCGCTACGTCCCCGGCAGCGTCTTCAAGATCGTGACGGCGCTCGCCGCGCTCGGCACGGGCGCGATCACGCCCGACACGTCCTTCAAGCAGCAGCCGCGGTCCGAGGCGAACGGCCTGCTCGTCGACGGCTTCCGGGTCCGCGACGGCCACCACCCGCAAACCGACGATCGGGCCCTCGACTTCGAGGAGGCGGTCGAGGTCTCGTGCAACATCTACTTCGCGCTTGCCGGCCTGCGGACGGGCGGTGACGGCCTCTCGGCGACGGCGTCCCGGCTCGGCTTCGGATCGCCGATCCCGTTCGACCTGCCGACGGCGGTCTCGCAGCTGACGAACGGCGGCGGGCCCTTGCCGGGCGGCTTCTCCGACCGGGTCGAGCTGGCCAATGCCGCGTACGGCCAGGCCGAGGTCCTCGTGACGCCGCTCCAGATGGCCCTCGTGGCGGCGACGGTCGCGAACGATGGCGTCCTGATGCGGCCACGGCTCGTAACGGCCATGACCGGCAAGGGCGGGACGCGCCAGATCGGCCCCTCCCAGCTTCGGGACGTCATCGACCCCGGCCGGGATGCGGTCATCAAGGCGGCAATGGAGCGGGCGGTCGAGGGCGACCTCGGCCGGCTCTTCACCACTGGAGCCGCGATCCCCGGCGTCCCGACCGCCGGCAAGTCCGGGACGGCCGAGCTGGGTGGTTCGGGCGAGCCGCACTCCTGGTTCATCGGCTTCGCCCCCGTCGATCATCCGAAGGTCGCGATCGCCGTCATCGTGGAGCAGGGCGGCCGCGGTGCGGAGCGCGCGGCGCCGCTCGCCGGCGACCTCATGCAGATGGCGCTCAGGCTCGACGGCAACGGCGGATGACCGAGCCCGCTCGGCCCGAACGGCCGTTGATCGAGCGGCTCGGGCTGCTCGCGATCGCGCTCGTCCTCGCGGCGCTGTTCGTCGTCGTGGCGGTGGCCGCGTTCGCCGGTGGGGAGCCGTTCCTCGGCGTCATGGGCGGGATCGGCGCTCTCATGACGCTCTGGGTCGGCGGGCTGACGCTGCTCAGGCGCTGACCCGTCGCCCGGGCGATCAGCTCGCGGTCACGGAACCCGGCGCGCCGAGCTCGCGGGCGGCGTCGGCGAAGAGCCCGTTGAAGATGCGCGACGTCGACGGGAAGGCATGGATGGTGTCGGCGAGGACCTCGATCGGCACGCGGGCACGAATCGCGAGGACGCACTCGTGGATCGCTGCCGACGCGTCGGGCACCGCCATCGCCGCCCCGACGAGCTGGCGCGAGACGCGGTCGACGACGACCGTGACGTGGCCGAACCCGGCCTCGACCGAGTAGCCCTTGGCGGTCGTCGGGAAGTCGGCTACGAGCTCGAACGCGTCGATGCCACGCTCGCGGGCCTGATCGAGGCTGAGGCCGACGAACGCCAGCTCGGGGTCGGTATACGTCGCCCGCGGCAATGCCCGGTAGTCGGGCGCGACGTCGTCACCGAGGGCCAGCCGGACCGTCATCTCGCCCTGGTAGTGGGCCTGGTGCGTGTGGAGCTCGGGTCCCGCCGGATCGCCGACCAGCCAGAGGCCGTCGGCGATCCGGAGCCGACCGTCATGGGCGAGCGCCGCCGGATCGGTCGGGTCGATGCCGAGCGTCTCGAGGCCGAGGCCGTCGATCGGGAAGGTCCGGCCGACCGCCAGCAGGACCGCGTGGCCGGTCGCCGTCGTACCGTCGTCGAGCTCGACGACGTCCGGCTCGTCGGGCGCGGAACGCCGGACCGCGCGGACGGCGCGGACCCCGAGCCGCACGGTCACTCCGTCTCGCAGGAGTGCCCGCCGCGCCGCCTCGGAGTTGCGCGGGTGGTCCTGCGGCAGGAGCCGGGATCCGGACTGGATCACGGTCGTCGGGACCCCGAACCGGACGTAGACCTGGGCCAGCTCGACCCCCGTGGGGCCGCCCCCGAGCACGAGAAGGCTCGGCGGCAGCTCGCGAGCCGCGGTCGCATCGCGGTTCGTCCAGGTCCGGATCGACTCGATACCGGGAAGTGGCGGCACCTTCGTCGAGGATCCCACGGCGAGCACGACGTTCGTGGTCTCGAGACGGTGGGCCTGTCCGTCGTGCTCGACGACGATCGCCCCAGGACCGTCCAGCCGGCCGTGCCCTCGGTAGACGACGGCGCCGGCCTCCTCGAGCGCCCGCACGTGCCCACCGTCGTCCGGGTAGTCGAGCCCGACGCGGTTGATCATGTAGTCGCGCCGGTCCGAGGCCCGGGACCAGGGGTAGTCGCCGCCTCCGGCGTGGACCGCCGCGGAGTGGAGGAGCGACTTCGAGGGGATGCAGCCCCAGTGAGGACACGAGCCGCCGAAGAGGTCGCGGTCGACGACAGCGACGCTCGCGCCTCGACGGCGCGCCTCGTGCGCGGCTGCCTCGCCTCCCGGCCCCGCGCCGATGATCACGAAGTCGAAGTCCACCTCGAGCGAGCCCTCCCTGCCCTGACGTCGCTGCCGTCCCGGTCGCGCCCGGGGTATCACGCCACGATGACACGCTCGCGCTCGTCGTGGCGGCCTCGGGAACCCCTCCGCGCAACGGGACGTACTATCTGGCGACACTCGCGCCGGCTCTGCCCGTCGGCGCACCGCGACCGCCGTTCGCGGACCCGATCCCGCCGGCCGTCGTGCCCGGCCAGCTGCAGGGGAGCTGATGACGAAGATCCAGGAAGTCGGCGAGAAGGTCGCCGCGAACGTCGAGCGGGTGATCGTCGGCAAGCACGAGGAGGTCCGGCTCGCGCTCGTCGCCCTCCTCTGCCGTGGCCACCTCCTCATCGAGGACGTCCCCGGCACCGGCAAGACCGTCCTCGCCAAGGCCATCGCCCGAAGCCTCGGCT
>DASXWX010000410.1:0-3669 GCA_036503395.1 Candidatus Limnocylindrales bacterium | reverse complement strand
CGGCCGGCGAGATGCCCGACTTCCGCGCGGACTCGGCCGGGATCCGCGACGCCGACTGGAGAATCGCGCCGACGCCGGCGGACCTCGCCGACCGTCGCGTCGAGATCACCGGCCCGGCCGAGCCGAAGATGATGATCAATGCCCTCAACTCGGGCGCGAGCGTGTTCATGGCGGATCTCGAGGACGCACTGAGCCCGACGTGGGCGAACGTCGTCGGTGGCCAGGCGGCCCTCCACGCCGCCGTGCGCCGCGACCTGACGTTCGACAACCCGGATGGCAAGGCCTACCGACTGAACGACGCGATCGCGACGCTGCTCGTCCGGCCACGCGGCTGGCACCTCGATGAGCGCCACCTCCTCGTCGACGGCAGGCCGATGAGCGCGAGCCTGTTCGACGCCGGGCTCTACCTCTTCCACAACGGCGCGGAGCGGGTCGCCCGCGGCACCGGGCCGTACTTCTACGTGGCGAAGCTCGAGTCGGCCGCCGAGGCGGCACTCTGGGACGACGTCTTCTCGTATGCGGAGGAGCGTCTCGGGCTCGCCCACGGCGTCACGAAGGCGACCGTGCTCATCGAGACGATCCTCGCAGCCTTCGAGATGGACGAGATCCTCCACGCGCTGCGCGACCATGCCGCAGGCCTCAACGCCGGCCGCTGGGACTACATCTTCAGCCTGATCAAGAAGTTCGCCGATCGGCCCGACGAGGTCCTGCCGGACCGGGCCCAGGTGACGATGGCCGTCCCGTTCATGCGGGCCTACACCCAGCTGCTCGTCCGGACCTGCCATCGGCGGAGTGCCCACGCCATCGGCGGGATGGCCGCCTTCATCCCGAACCGCCGCGATCCCGAGGTCACCGAGCAGGCCCTGGCGAAGGTGACCGAAGACAAGGAGCGCGAGGCGGGCGACGGCTTCGACGGGACGTGGGTCGCCCACCCCGACCTCGTGCCCGTGGCCAGGGTCGTCTTCGACCGCGTCCTCGGCGACCGGCGGAACCAGCTCGACCGACTGCGCGAGGACGTCAACGTCTCCGCGCGCGACCTCCTCGACGTCCGGATCGAGGGCGGCCGCGTGACCGAATCCGGGGTCCGAACGAACGTCAACGTCGCCCTCCAGTACCTCGATTCGTGGCTTCGTGGCGTGGGCGCGGCCGCGATCTTCAACCTCATGGAGGACGCGGCCACGTGCGAGATCAGCCGGAGCCAGCTCTGGCAGTGGATCCGCCACGCCGTAGCGCTCGACGACGGCCGGCCGATGTCGCGCGAGCTCTACGAGGCGGTCCGGGACGAGGAGCTGACGCGTCTCGGAGGCGTGGGCAACGGGCGGCTCGCCGACGCCGCCGCGATCATCGACCGGGTCGTCCTCGCCGAGCATTTCGAGCCGTTCCTCACGACCGTCGCCTACGACCGTCTCGGCTGACCGCGCGACATACAAATCCGGATCGACGCCGCGACCGATATGGTGACGCCGTGGACCAGCGACCCGACCCTCGCGACGGCCGCCGCGTGGAGGATCCGCGCTCGGAGCTCGCCCGTGCCCGCGGGCTCGACGCGCCGTCGATCCCGGGCGGCGAGGACCCCGACCCCGAGGACGGCCTCCGCGAGGAGCGCTTCTTCGGCCGACTGCTCCTGCTTATGGTCGTGGCGATCGTCGGCTCCGCGTTCGTACTGACGGTCCTCGCGATCGCCTTCGGTGCCTTCGGCTACGGCGGCCATTGACCGCGAACCCCTCGGCCGGATCACGCGATCTCCCGTCACTGTCGCGAACCAGCGACGCGTGGTCCCGGGCGACCGACGAGACGGTTGCGATCCTGCGCGACCTGATCAGGATCCCGTCGGTGAACCCGCCGGAGGCCGACCGGCCCGACGGGGAGCTGCGCGCGGCGCGCGCGATCGCCCACCTCCTCACCGACGCCGGCCTGGCCCCCGAGGTCCTCGAGCCGGTGCCCGGCCGTGGCTCGGTCGCCGCCCGTCTCCGTGGCGACGGCACGGGCGGCGACCCGATCCTGCTCCTCTCGCACCTCGATGTCGTCCCGGCGCCCGTCGAGGGCTGGACGCACGATCCCTTCGCCGCCGACCTCGCCGACGGCTACGTCTGGGGCCGTGGCGCCGTCGACATGAAGGCGATGGTCGCGATGGAGATCGCGATCGTCCGGCTGCTGGCCGCCGAGAGTCGGGCGGCCGGTCGCGACCCCACGAGCGACCCCGTCCCGGGCCTCACCCGCGACGTGCTGTTCGCGTCGACCGCGGACGAGGAGGCCGGCGGCCGGGCCGGTGCGTGGTGGATCGCGGACCATCGCCCGGAGCTGCTCCGCGCCGCCGGCGCCCTCAACGAGTGCGGCGGCGTCTCGGTCGACGTCGGGCGGCGCCGGTTCTATCCGATCGGCGTCGCGGAGAAGGGCTTCGCGATCTTCCGCATCGTGGTCGCGGGCACCGCCGGCCACGGCTCGATGCCCCGCGATGACAACGCCGCCGTCCTCGCCGCGGAGGTCGTTCGGCGCCTCGCGATCCCGGGCCCGGTGCGCCCGCCTGCCGTCATGCGCGCCGCACTCGAATCCGTCGCGGCCGTCCTCGACGGATCGGCGGCCGACGCGCTCCGCCGCATCGCCGCCGACGATGAGCCCGACGCCGATCGGGCGATCGCCGCGGCATGCGACGCGACCACGGCGCGGGCACTCCGCGCGGTCCTCCGGGACACGGTCTCACCGAACGTCATCCGGGCCGGGGTGAAATACAACGTCATCCCCGGCCGCGCCGAGATCGAGGTCGACTGCCGGATCCTGCCGGGCACCCACGGGCAGGCGATGGCGGCCGAGCTCCGGCGCCGGATCGGCGACGACCTCCTGCCCGCCTGCTCGATCGAGCTCGTCATCGAGCGACCGCCGGTGGCTGCGCCCGCCGAGGGTCCGTTGTACGAGCTCCTCGCCGCGACGTTGCGCGACCACGACTCCGACGCGATCCCGGTCCCGGTCATGGTCCCGTTCGCGACGGACGCAAAGAGCACGATTCCCCTCGGCACGCCGACGTACGGCTTCTCGCCGCTTCGCCTCGAGCCCGGCGAACGCTTCCTCGATCGCTTCCACGGCGTCGATGAGCGGGTGTCCCTCGAGGCGATCCGCTTCGGGCTGCCGGTCCTCTACGACGTCGTCCGGCGTTTCGCCGCCTGATTCGCCCTCAGCTCTCGCCGGACGACTCGTCGGAGCCGCCGGCCGGCTCGATCGTGATCGTCTCGTCGCAGGTCGTGCAGCGGAAGATCCGGCGCAGCCCCCAGCGTCGCTCGGGATCGTGCGCCGCGGGGTCGTGATGCGACGTCACCTCGACCATCGGCGATGCCGAGCCGTCGAGGTGGTGATGCGAGACGCGGTATTCGATCTCGACGAGTCGCGCGGGATCCATCGCTCCTCCTCGGGGCCGGACGGCCCCACGCACCAGCGGGCCGTGGATCAGCTCGCGCGGCCCCGGATCAGCCTGCCACGCCGCGAGATCGCGTGCGTGGCGAGCGCGGCGACTCCCATCGCCACGAGTGAACGTTCGGGCGACGGCATCGGACGGACGGCCGAGAGGAACTGGTCCGCGCGGGCACGGTCGACGGTCCGCAGCAGGGCGCGGCCGCGCGGCGTGAGCCAGACAGTCCGCTGACGACGATCCTCGATCTCGTGCCGCCGCTCCACGAG
>DASXWX010000409.1:0-10335 GCA_036503395.1 Candidatus Limnocylindrales bacterium | reverse complement strand
GGCCGTGCCGGAGAGCTGCTGACACGGTTGCTGTCCGAGATCGGCTGGCGTCGCAGCGACGTCTTCATCACCAACGTCGTCAAGTGCCGTCCGCCCGGGAACCGCGACCCGGAGCCCGATGAGGTCGCCGCCTGCGCCCCGTACCTGCGGCGTCAGCTGCAGGTCCTCGATCCGGCCCTCGTCGTGACGCTCGGGAGGCACTCGCTCGGCCGCTTCATGCCGGGCGAACGCATCTCCCGCGTCCACGGCACGGTCCGGCCGGTCGATCCCGAGACCGGGGCCCGCGACGCGAGCGTCGTCGCGCTCTTCCACCCGGCCGCCGCCCTCCGATCGACCGAGGTGGAGCGCCAGTCGTTCGACGACGTGCGGCGGATCCCGTCGGTGCTCCTCGACGTGCGTCGCCGGCGTCTCGCACAGCCGGCCACCGCTCGCGTGGGCGACGCCGGAGAGACGTCGGCGTGACCGACGGCCTGCCGCTTCGCATCATCCCGCTCGGCGGGGTCGGCGAGATCGGCAAGAACATGTACATCTTCGAGCTCGGCGAGGACATCGTCGTCGTCGACTGCGGGCTCATGTTCCCGGACGAGGAGATGTTCGGCATCGACCTCGTCGTGCCCGACGTCACCTATCTCAAGGAGCGGCGGGCGAACGTTCGGGCCTTCGTGATCACTCATGCCCACGAGGACCACGTCGGCGGGCTGCCGTACATCCTCCCGGAGTTCCCGGGCGTCCCCGTCTACGCCTCGACGCTGGCGCGCGGCCTCCTCGGCATCAAGTTCAAGGAGCACAAGCTCCACGACCATCCGCTCCTGGCACTCGAGCCGGGCGGCGAGCTGTCCCTCGGACCGTTCTCGATCCGGTCGTTCCGGATCGGCCACTCGATCCCGGACGCAATGGGCCTCGTGATCCGGACGCCCGTGGGAGCCGTGGTCCACACCGGCGACTTCAAGTTCGATCACACGCCCGTCGACGGCAAGCTGTCGGACTTCGCGACGCTCGCCGGGATCGGGGCCGAGGGCGTGATCTGCCTCCTCTCGGACTCGACACGGGCCGAGAACCCGGGTTACACGCCGTCGGAGCGGACAGTCGGCGAGGCGTTCCGCGAAATCATGGAGCCGCTCGACGGCCGGGTGATCGTCGCCACGTTCGCCAGCAACATCGCCCGGATCCAGCAGGTCTTCGACGCCGCATCGACGTTCGACCGGCGAGTCGCGATCGTCGGTCGGTCGATGGAGCAGAACACCCGCATCGCGACCGACCTCGGCTACCTTCGCTACGAGTCGACGCAGTTCCTGCCCAAGGACCAGATCGGCCAGGTGCCCGACGACAAGATCGTGATCGCCACGACCGGGGCCCAGGGCGAGCCGATGTCCGGGCTCGCCCGGATGGCGAACGGGGACCATCGCTTCGTCGAGGTCCAGCCGGGGGACACGGTGATCGTGTCGGCCAGCCCGATCCCCGGCAACGAGGAGTACGTCGCCCGCACGATCGACAACCTGTTCAAGGCCGGTGCGAACGTCTACTACCACACGATCCGGCGCGCCCACGTCTCGGGCCATGCGAGCCAGGAGGAGCTCAAGCTCATGCTCAACCTGACCCGCCCGCGCTATTTCATCCCGATCCACGGCGAGTTCCGGATGCAGGTCCAGCACGGACGGCTGGCGATGGAGACCGGTGTCGCGCCGGAGAACGTGTTCATCATCGAGAACGGCCAGCCGATCGAGATCTTCGCCGATGGGTCGGCCCGGCGCGGGTCGCCGGTGGCGGCCGGCTACGCCTTCGTCGACGGGCTATCGGTGGGCGAGGTCGGCGACGTCGTCCTGCGCGACCGGCGCGCGCTCGCGAACGACGGGATGTTCCTCGTGGTCATCACCGTCGACAAGCAGACCGGCGCCGTCATCGGCCAGCCCGAGATCGTGACCCGCGGCTTCGTGCGCGGCAACGAGACCGACCCGCTGATCGAAGAGGCGGCGAAGCGCGTCGTCGCCTCGATCGACAACCCCGGCAGTCACATCAGCGAGATTGCCCTCCTCAAGAGCCAGATCAAGGACGGCATGAGCCGGTACCTGTACGAGCAGACGAAGCGCCGGCCGATGGTCTTCCCGGTCGTCGTCGAGGTCTGATGGCGACCCGGAAGCGGACGTCGACGCGGCGACGATCGACACCACGGACGTCACGCCGGCGCGGCGCGCTCACGATGCCGTCGTTCGGGCCCGGGTGGCACGTCAGCCCGGACGTCGCGCGGTCGATCGTCGGGGTGGCGCTCCTGGCGATCGGGGCAGTGACCCTCATCGCCCTCATGCTGCCGGGTGAGGGAACTCTCACGACCTGGTGGCGGAACGCCTTCGCCCCGTTTTTCGGCGCTGGTCGCTGGATCCTGCCCTTCGTCCTGCTCGCGGCCGGCTTCTACGTCGAGCGCGCCCCGAGCGCGGGCGGCGGCTGGCAGCTGACGCTCTTCGGGGCCACCCTGTCGTTCGTCGCGATGCTCGGCCTGATCGACGTCCTGATGCTGCCGAGCCCGCGGCGCGGGGTCGAGCTGTCGGGCGGCTACATCGGCACGGCCCTCGGCGGCTCGCTCTCGGCGCTGCTCTCGCCGCCCGGTGCGTTCGTGGTCCTCGTGGCCCTCGCCATCGCCGGGCTCCTGATCATGCTCGACACGACGCTCCATGGCCTCTTTGCGCCATTCGGGCGCGGCGTTCGCGGCGTGGCGTCCGTTCTCTCGAGCCCGTCGAGCCCCGGCGCCGATGAGCGACGGCCGGCGACCTCCGACCGTCAGTCGCGGGGCCCGGGACGCCCGCTCACCGGTGCCGAACGAGTCGCGAGGACGCCGTCGACCGGACATACCGCGGTCTGTGGCTCGGATGCCGACTGAGCCGGCGCGACGTCTTCGCCCGGGCCGGTCTCCTCGACGTTCGCGCCGCTGGCAGCGGCGGGCGCGACCGCGGGCGCCGTCGCGACGGGCGTCGCGGCCGGAGCCGGTGCCGTCGGCGCGCCCGTGGCCTCCGGCAACGGCAGCGCCGGCGCGGCCGTCCGGCCACCCGATCGCGCGGCTCCGGCCGGTGGTGTCGCAACGGCCGAGGGCGGCGCCGACGCCGAGCCGGCCTTTGCCCTGCCGCCCCGCACGCTCCTCGACGACGTCGCGCCGCGGAACGGCGGCGCGGGCATGGACCACATGCGAAACGCCGACATCATCGTGTCGAAGCTGGCCGGCTTCAACATCCCGGCCCGCGTCGTCCGCTGGAACGCCGGGCCCGTCGTCACCCAGTACGAGGTCGAGCCCGACCCGTCGATCAAGGTGAGCCGGATCGAGGCCCTCGCCGACGACCTCTCGATGGCCCTCGCCGCCCGGACGATCCGGATCGAGGCGCCGATACCCGGCAAGAGCGTGGTCGGGCTCGAGATCCCGAACAACGACTTCAACGTTGTCGCGCTGCGACGGATCCTCGACGAGGTCGATTTCGACGCGTCCGGGTCGAAGCTGACGTTCGCCCTGGGCCGCGACGTGGCCGGCCACGCGCGCGCGGCCGACCTCGCCAAGATGCCCCACCTGCTGATCGCGGGCGCGACGGGCTCGGGCAAGAGCGTCATGGTCAACGCGCTCATCACGAGCCTCCTCATGAACGCGACGCCGGACGACGTGCGGATGATCCTCATGGATCTCAAGCGGGTCGAGCTCGCCTCGTACAACGGGCTGCCGCATCTGCTGGTCCCGGTCATCACGGAGCCCGAGAAGGCCAAGGCCGCGCTCAAGTGGACCGTCAACCAGATGGAGCACCGCTACCGCCAGTTCGCGGGCGCGGGCGCCCGGAACATCGCCGGCTACAACGAGACGCGGGCCGACCCGGCCGACCGGCTGCCGTACCTCGTCGTGATCATCGACGAGCTCGCCGACCTGATGATGCGTGAGGGCAAGAACATCGAGGACCCGATCGTGCGGCTCGCTCAGAAGGCCCGTGCGACCGGGATCCACATGGTCCTCGCGACCCAGCGGCCCTCGGTCAACGTCGTGACCGGCCTGATCAAGGCGAACTTCCCGAGCCGGATCGCGTTCGCGATGGCCTCCCAGATCGACTCGCGGACGATCCTCGACGCGCCGGGCGCCGAGGACCTCATCGGCCGTGGCGACATGCTCTTCCAGCCGGCCGACCTGCCCCGCCCGATCCGCCTCCAGGGCGTCTTCGTCTCCGACGTCGAGATCGGCCGTGTGACCGAGTACTGGCGATCGTGGAAGGAGCACTACGACCTCGCGATCGTCGAGACCGACGAGGAGGGCACCGGGAGTGCCGAGGCCCTCGACGACGACGACGCGGACCGGCTCCTGCCCGATGCCGTCGAGGTGATTCGGGAGTACGATCGCGCCTCGGCGTCGCTGCTCCAACGGCGCCTGAAGATCGGCTATGCGCGTGCGGCGCGGATCATCGACCAGCTCGAGGCCCGGGGGTACATCGGCGCCTTCGACGGATCGAATGCGCGACAGGTGCTGCGGCGTGAAGAGCCGGCGGCAGGGTCGGGGAGCGAGGGCTTCGACGACGACGAGGGATGACGACTCACGACCAGGCGCGACCGATCGCACGCGACGCTCCGCCGGACGCTCGAGCGGTCGACGAGGCGCGTCCGATGCTGCCGGAGCGCCTCTTCTCGGCGCGTGAGCGAAAGGGCGTCGACCTCTACCGAGCCGAGCGCGACACGAAGATCCGGGCCCGCTACCTCGCGGCGCTCGAGCGCGGCGACTACAAGGAGCTCCCGGGCTTCGTCTACACGAAGGGCTTCCTGCGGAACTACGCGCTCTACCTGGGGCTCGACCCCGACGACGTCATTCGCCAGTGGCACCGCGAGCGCGGCGATTCCACGCTCGTCCGGCCCACGCTCGCGGTCCCGCGGCCGCTCACGACGCCCCGCCGCGGGCTGACCTTCAGCCCGGGCGTTCTCGTCGCCGTCCTGCTGACGCTCGCGGTCGTGGCCTTCGGGGCCTACCTCGCGGTCCAGCTGCTCCGGTTCGCGCGGCCGCCGACGATCGCGGTCTCCGAGCCACCGACCGCGGTGTTCGAGCTGCCCGAGACCGAGACGCAGTACACGCTCCGCGGCACGACGTCGCCCGGCGCGACCGTCGAGATCACCGCATCGG
Source organism: Candidatus Limnocylindrales bacterium (assembly GCA_036503395.1). Lineage (GTDB taxonomy): Bacteria > Chloroflexota > Limnocylindria > Limnocylindrales > CSP1-4 > DASSHA01. The sequence goes on along the minus strand of DASXWX010000409.1, from coordinate 5,210 downwards.
GCGTCGAGGAGCCGTATCGCACGACCGCCGACTCGACCGGCGACTGGTCGTACTCGGTCGACGTCCGCCGCGGCCGGAACGCCTTCGAGGTCCAGGCGAAGGACCCCGACACGCTCAAGACGTCCGAGCAGACTGTCTCGATCGTCATCAACGTCCCGTTCCTCGCGGTCCAGGCGCCAACCCTCACGGTAGACCAGCCGGCCGAGGGCGCGACGTACGAGAACGGGGCGATCCCGGTCGAGGGCACGACAAGCAACGCGAAGACCGTTACCGTCGCCGCCGCCTATCTCGGTCCGGCTCCCGGGGCGCCCGCGTCGACCCCGAAGCCGCCCAAGGGCGGCTCGAAGGCGAGCCCGGCGCCGTCCCCACCCACGGTCAAGGCACCCGCCCCGGCGTCTGTCGCACCTGACGCCGACGGCTCGTACAGCGTCCCGGTCGAGCTGACCGCCGGCCGCTGGACGATCTCGGTCACGGCCGCCTCGTCGGACGGCAAGACGGTCGCGATCACCCGCAACGTCGCGGTCAGCTACAAGGGCGTCAACGTCGTCGTGTCGATCCAGGGCGGGACGGCCTGGGTCAAGGCGTGGGTCGACGGCCAGGTGAGCGACGTCACCACCGCGGCGGGCCGGACCTACAACGACGGCCGCGTCATCACCCTGAGCGGCGAGACTTCGGTCGAGGTGAGGACCGGCAAGGCGAGCGTCACCTATTTCACGGTCAACGGCACCTCGCTCGGTCGGCTCTCGTCCGATCCGAGCCCGGGCACGTGGCTCTTCGAGCCGCCCGACCCGCCCCAGCGCACGAACCGGACGTAGCGGCGGCGGATGGCCGTCGACGACGAGCTCGCGAGCCTCGCCGAGCGCCTCCAGGCCCGCTGCATCGCGGCTGGCCTGACCTGTGCCACGGCCGAGTCATGCACCGGCGGGCTCGTCGCCCATGCGATCACGTCGATCGCCGGCTCGTCGGCCTATTTCCGGGGCGCCATCGTCGCCTACGAGGACGAGGTCAAGGAGCGGCTGCTCGGCGTCCCGGTCGACGTGCTCGCCGCCCACGGCGCCGTCAGCGCACAGGTCGCCCGGCTGATGGCGACCGGCGCCAGGGATCGCATCGGCGTCGACCTCGCGGTCGGGGTGACGGGGATCGCCGGACCCTCGGGCGCGACCCCGGGCAAACCGGTCGGCCTGACCTACCTGGCGTCGGCGGGGGCCGGCGGGATCGAGGTCCGCCGCGAGACGTGGACGGGCGACCGGGCCGCGAACATCCGCGCGAGCGCGATCGCGGCGCTCGGTCTGCTGCTCGCGGGCGCGGAGTCGGCGAGGTGACCCGGACGTTCGAGGAGATCGGCGCGGGTCTCGCCCCGTCCCGGGAGCCGCGACCGATCCGGCCCGCCGAGCGGATCCACGTCATCGGGATCGGCGGCTCCGCCTCGGTCGGGGCGGCGCTCGCGGCGCAGGCCGCTGGTGCGGTCGTGTCCGGCTGCGATACGGGCGGACCGAGCCAGTACACGGCGCCGGCGTCGGCGGTCGGGATCCCGATCGAGTGGGTGCACGACGGGAGTCATGTCGTGGACCCGGCGGGACGGCCGCGGATCGACCGGGTCGCGGTCACGAAGGCGCTCACGTCGGTCCGGCCGGATCACCCGGAGCTGGTCGCCGCGCGCGATGCCGGAATCATCCTCGAGAGCGTCCAGCAGGTGATCGCCGACGCGGCCGCGACGCACGGCCAGCGGATCGTCGGCGTGACGGGAACGCACGGCAAGTCGACGACGACGGGCTGGCTCGTCCATCTCCTCGCTGCCGCCGGCCGCGATCCGGCCGCGTTCGTCGGCGCGCTGCTGCCGTCGTCGCTCGCCGGCGGCGGGCCGCCGTCGACCACTCGCCTCGGAACCGGCCGCGAGTTCGTCGTCGAGGCCGACGAGTACGCCGGCAACTTCGATCCGTACCGGGCGTGGCTCGGGGCCATCGTCAGCGCCGAATGGGACCATCCCGACGTGTTCGCCGACCGCGCAGCCGTCGTGGACACGATCGCCCGCTGGGTCCGGCGGTTCGTGCCGTCGACGGGCCCCGATGGTGAGCCGGAACGCCCCGTCCTCGTCGCGAACGTCGGCGACCCCGGCGTCGTCGAGGTCCTCGACGCGCTCGCGGACTGGGACGGCCGCCGGCTGCTCGTCGACCTCCTCCCGGATCCCGCCGCGGATCTCGCGGCCCACCGACGCCGAGTGACGGAGCGCTTCGGGCGGCTGCCGGGGTCCTCGTCGCTCGTCGGACGGCTCGTCAGCGTCGGCCCCGAGGGCGCGACGGCCGACGTCCTCGGCCCGGGGATCGGCGGCGCGCCGGGACCCGCGACCGTGCGCACGCCGCTGCCGGGTCGGCATCTCCTCGTCGACGGCCTCGTCGCCCTGGCCGCCGCGACCGCGTGCGGCGTCGCGGCGGAGGTCGCCCTGCCCGCCTTCGGCACGTTCGCCGGGGTCGGCCGCCGGATGGAGCTCAAGGGCGACGTCGCGGGCGTCGTGGTCCTCGACGACTACGGGCACCATCCGACCGCCATCCGGGCGACGTTCGAGGCCGCCCGGGAGCGCTACCCCGGGCGCCGGCTGTGGGGCGTCTACGAGCCGCTCACGTTCCACCGCACGGCGGCGCTGCTCGACGACTTCGCCGACGTCCTCGCGACGGCGGATCGCGCCGCGGTCGTGGACATCTGGGCCGTCCGCGATCCCGACACGACGATCATCTCGGCGGCCGACCTGGCACGGGCGATCGAGGCGCGCGGCACCCCTGCCCTCGCGACGGGATCCCCCGAGGCCTCCGCCGACGCACTGGCGGCGCTCGTCGAGCCCGGCGACGTCGTCCTCGTGATGGGCGGAGGCCGCTCCTACGTGACTGCCGAGCGACTCGTCGAGCGGCTGGCCACCCCGCGGTGACCGTGACGCCCGGCCGGCGCCGCGTATCGGCGCGCGGCTGGCTCGTCGTCGCGGCGGCCGCGCTCCTCGTCCTCGTCCTCATCCTCGCCTTCGACGCGGTGCGGCCGTTCGCCGTCGGCGTCGTCCTCGTCTACCTCCTCGGCCCGCTCGTCGATCGGCTCGAGGACCGCGGCGTCCCGCGCGCCCTCGCCGCTCTCCTCGCGCTCCTCCTCGCGATCACCATCGTGGTCGGTGTCGGCGCCTTCGCCCTGTCGCCGCTCGTCGCCCAGGTCGAGGCATTCGTCGCGGACCTGCCCACGATCGCTCGTGACGCGCGCGGAGCCCTCGAGGCCTTCTATCGGGGCCTCGACCTGCCGCTCGACGTCCGTTCGCAGGTCGACACGCTCGTCGCCGGTGGGGCCGCCGGCCTGTCCGGCATCGACGTCGCCGGGCTGGCGCGGCCCGTAGTCGGGTCGCTCTTCTCGATCGTCGGCGCCGTGACCGCGTACGCGATCCTCCCGGCCTGGCTGTTCTTCGTCCTCCGTGACCGTCGCCGGCTGGCGGCTGCGCTCGAACGCTCGCTGCCGGTAGCCTGGAGAGAGGACGTGTTCGCCGTCATCGCGATGGCGAACCGGGTCTTCGGCAACTGGATCCGCGGCCAGCTCGCGCTCGGCGTCGTCGTCGGTCTCGCCTCGTTCGTCGGTCTCGAGCTGCTCGCTGCGGTCGTCGATCCGGTCTTCGGCCGGTACGCGATCCTGCTCGCGCTCGTGGCCGGCCTGCTGGAGCTCGTGCCGTTCATCGGGCCGATCCTGTCGGCGATCCCGGCCGTGCTGATCGGCCTCACCGTCGGTCCCGGCGGGTTCCTGGCGGCGCTCCTCCTCTACCTGGCCATCCAGCAGGTCGAGAACAACGTCTTCGTGCCGAAGATCCAGGGCGACGCCGTCGAGCTGCATCCGTCCGCCGTCATGGTCGCGCTCGTTGCCGGGGCGGCGATCGCGGGCATCCTGGGCGCGATCCTGTCGTTGCCGATCACCGCGACCGCCCGCGATGTCTTTCGCTACCTGTTCCGGCGCCTGTCCGAGCCGCCAGCCACGGTCGTCGAGGCGCTCGCCGCGGTGTCGCCGTCGCTCGTGCCTGCGGAGCCGGCGCTGCCGACCGTGGACGACGGACCCGGGAGCTAGGCAGGAGCCCCGGCGGCCTCGAGCAGCTGGCGGGCCTCGACCAGGTCCGCGGTCCGGAGCCCCTCGTCGAACGCGGCGTAGAGCCGGCCGAGCTCGGCGAGCTCGCCGTCCGCCGGACCGCCCGACATCATCGCCAGTCGCGCCAGCCGAGCCTGGGCCCGGAGCCGCGGCATCCGTGCCTCGCTCGCCGCCGCGATCTCTCGGGCCTGCCGGTACAGGCCCGCGGACACCCGCGGATCGCCGCCGGACGCGAGCAGGAGGTCACCCTTCATGAGGTAGAAGTCGAGGTACGGGGCTCCGCTACGTGCACCCGCGGCCTCGAGGACGGCATCGAGGATCTCGACGGCCGCCCTGAGCCGGCCGGTGCTCGCGAGCGCCGCGGCTCGAAAGAACTGGAGGAACGGCCAGAAGACCGGCGGTGTCGTCAGGTCGCGGTACATCTCGAGGCCGGCGTCGACGCCCGCGACGGCCGCCTCGCCGCGGCCGACGAGCGCGTCTGCGGCGCCGCCGAGACACGTCCCCAGCGCGAGCCACAGCCGAAGTCCGTGCTCGCGCGCGAGGGCGGTCACCTCTCGCGCTCGCTCGGCGACCGCTTCGGGCTCCCGACGCCACACGTCGAGCAGCCCCGCGTGGAAGAGCGCGAACGCCCGGACGTACGGCTGGCCGAGCGCTTCGGCGGCGGCTATCCCGGCCTTCGCCCGCGCGACGGCCGTGTCCGGCCGACCGGAGAGCCACAGGAGCAGCGCCGATGTCGTATGGGACGATATCGCCGGGTGAACGCCCGTGTGGAAGCCGCGCGGGTGGTAGCCCTCTCGGCCGAAGATCTCGATCGCCCGATCGAGGTGCTCGAGTCCCGCTTCGAGCTCGCCCCGGAACGCGGAGACGGAGCCGAAGATCGCGTGGCCCGCGATCCGCATGCTCGCGTCCCCGTCGGCCTCCGCGATCCTCAGGATCTGCCCGGCGAGTGGGACCGCACGGTCCATCTCGGCGCGGTACTGGTAGAGCGCGGCCAGGTTGAAGAGGATCGGAAACAGCCGCGGATCGTCGGGGTCGCCCTCGTACGCCTCGACGGCGCTCGCGAACTCGCGGAGCAGCCCGTCGGCGTTCACGTAGCCGTGGACGGCGAGGTT
>DASXWX010000408.1:0-21938 GCA_036503395.1 Candidatus Limnocylindrales bacterium | reverse complement strand
GAGGTACGAGGTCGTCGTCTTGCCGTCGGTCCCGGTGATCCCGACGATCCCGAGACCGTGTGACGGGTCGTCGTACCACCAGCATGCCGCCTCGGCCAGCGCCCGCCGGCCGTCGCGGACGACGATCTGCGCGGTCGCGACATCCGGCACGGGCTCCTGCACGAGTGCGACGGCGGCGCCCGCTTCCGCCGCCGCCCCGACGAACGAGTGGCCGTCGACGTGCTCGCCGGGCAGGGCGACGAAGATCGAGCCCTCGCCGACGCGTCGCGAATCCTCGGTCGGTCCGCGGACCGCGGTTGCGGCGAGCGCCGGAGTGCCGATCGGCCGGCCGTCGAGGCGGGCGCCGACGATGAGGCCGAGCGCCGCGAGCCGCTCGAGCAGGCCGCCGAGCGGGCGCGGGTTGGACGGCTCCGCGGCCGCGAGCCGCGCCTCGATCGTCGCGCCGGGCGCGGTCATCGTCGCCTCGCGAGGCGGGTCAGGCGCAGGGCCAGCCGGCCGGCGGCGTAGCGCCCGGCTCGGGCGACTCGCTCCTGGGCGCCCGCGAGCTCGAGCCACTCGCCGCCGAACGAGCGCTTGTGCTCGTACAACCCCCACATCGGTTCGCCGCGGTGCGGCTCCCGGCGGGCGCCGGGGACATCCACGCCCCCGAGGTCGAGCTCTGCCCGACGCTCGCGGATCGCGAGCTGGATTGCCCGCCAGCGAAGGAGGTGGAGCGCGCCCGGCTGTTCGCGGCGCCCTTCGGCGCGGTCGCCGGAGTGAACCGTCGTGAGCCGGTCGCCGTGGCGGTAGAGGATGAGCCCGGCGACCGGCGCATCCGCTGCGCCTGGCGGCCAGGCCTCGAGGAGCACGAGGTGGCCGGCGCCGACGGCCGCCCGCCACCAGCCGACGAAGTCTGCCCGGGATCCGAAGCCGAACCCGCGCCGTTCGCCGGTCTCGAGAAGCAGGTCGTAGAAGCGATCGAGGGCCCGGTCGGTCGGCTCGACGGGGCATTCGAAGCCGTCGCCGGCATCGCCGTCCGTTCGCGCGTCGTGGCGAACGACTCGAACGCCCGCCCGCTCCGCCTGGCGGATCCGCTGCCGGGTGGATTTCGCGATCCCGGACATCGCCCCGTCCTCGTCGATGCCGTGGAGCGGCCGCCTCAGCCGGTGGCGCGACGGCTGCAGCTCCTCGATCGGCGCGAACCCGGCGGCGGTGAGCGTCCGCCGGTAGCCGTCGTCGGCCGCCGGAACCTCCGGATCGGCCGAGAGGACGTCGACGCCGTCTCCGGCGAGCCGCTCCGCGAGGTCCACCAGTCGGCCGGCAACGGCGCCGCCCTTGCCCGGGACCGGCCTCGGGCCCCGCGGCACGTACGCGCCGGCACCGCCGACGAGCGGCCACGGTCGCGTCAGGACGAGGGCCCGCTCGCCGTCGTCCCAGGCGAGGTAGCGCGGTTCCCAGCCCTGGCCGGCGCGATGCTCGGCCCAGGCCCGCGACTGGTAGACGTGCCCGCCCGGGCCGTCGACGGCGAGGGCGTCCCAGCCCTCGAGCTCGTCGGGGGTCGCGTCGTGCGGCTCGGTCACGCCCGCGAACGCTCGGGCCGGCCGCGGTCTGTCACGCCGCGCCGCCCGACCCGTCGAACGCGGCCGCGCTGCCGTCCGTGTCGAGGCCGTGGCGCCGGCGCTCGACCCAGACCCGGGCCCGCTGCGCGGCGTCGTAGGCGAGCCGGCCGGCCGGATCGAGGACGAGATCCCAGGCGCCCACGTACTGGACCTCGCGGCCGCCGAAGCCGGCCTTGAAATGGGCGATCCCGGCGTGGGCGAGACCCCACAGGTCGTAGGTCGTCGCGCCGCGCTCGCGCGAGGAGCGGATCGCCTCCCACTTGAGGAGGTAGTTGGCCCGGCTCTCACCGCCGGACTCCGTCATGCCGCCGTACGGCTCGACGACGCGCGGTCCGCACGACAGCAGAAAAAGCGTCGCGACAGGCTCGCCGTCCGCGGTCTCGGCGAACAGGAGGCGGGCGTTGCCCGACGGCGCGAAGGCCTCCCACGTGGCCCGGTACGTCGCCTCGGTCCGGATCAGAAAGCCGGCCCGGTCGGCGGTCTCACGATAGATCCGGTAGAAGTCGCCGAGCCGCTCGGCGTCGGCGTCCACGACACGGATGGCGTTCGAGCGCGCCTTGTTGACGTACTGGCGCCACTTCTTGCGAAGGTCGCCCCACAGGGCCTCCTCGTCCGCCGCGAGGTCGATGACCCGCGTCGCACCGGGTTGGATCGGCGGTGCCGGCCGCCAGCCCGCTCCTCGCAGCGCTGCGCGATAGGCGCCGTCGGGGTCCAGGGGTCCGTCGCGCTCGACCTCGGGGTCGATCCGGACGTGCGATACGCGGCCGACCGTTCTCAGGCCGGTGCGCAGCCGGTCGGTGATCGACTCGACGATGTCGGGCGTCCACTCGGTGGCGACGGGGCCGCGAGGAGCGTAGGCAAACGACCAGGGCATCGGACGAGGACGTCGGAGGAGGACCTGGGCACCGACGAGCGGTCGATCGCCCGCCGAGCTCGAACCGCCGCCGTTCTCCCCCGCGGTCAGCCGGAGGCTCGACCAGCCATTTGCGGCCTTGACCGCCGCCCACGCCGAAAGCTGGAGGTAGGACCCGAGCCGAGTTTCGGCGACCCAGCGGTCCCAGGTGGCCGCCTCGGGGTCGAGAGCCGGTGCCGCCGAGACGCCCGACGTCACGAGGCCGGCCGCCGGCGGACGAGGTCGACCATCAGCCCGACGATAGTCGGCAGCTCGGGGATCCGCAACGCGACCGCGACCGCCAGGAAGGCGAGGCCGCCCGCCGCCGCCGCGACCGCGGACTGGAGCACCAGCAGCGGCCAGGTCGGTCGCGGGCCGATCCAGCCGTCGAGGAAGTAGACGAGGCCGAGCGCGACCGCGCCGGCCACGAGCGACCCGAGCCCGGACTCGAGGACGACGCGGACGAGCGAGCCGAGGTCGAGCGGCGGAAGGTTGCCCTTCAGGACCACGATGAGCAGGAGTGCCTCCACCCAGGCGCCGATCGCGATCGCCAGCGCCAGGCCGGCCACGCCCATCGACCCGACGAGGACGACGGCGAGGCTCACGTTGACGACGACCGCGAGAATCGCCGCCGCGACCGGCGTTCGGGTGTCCTGGCGAGCGTAGAACGCGCGGGCCAGCACCGCGATGAGCGCGTGCGCGGCCAGCCCGACGAGGAAGAAGAGGAGCGCGTTCGCGGTCAGGTCGACGGTAGCCGTGTCGAAGCCCGGGAAGAGGATCGCCACGGCCTGTCGCCTGAGCACGGCGAGCAGGGCGGCGATCGGCAGCATCACGAAGAGCAGGAGCCGGAGCGAGCGCGTCAGGAGCGCGACGTATCGGTCCTCGGCGCCGAGCGCCAGCTCGCGCGCCATCGACGGGAAGATCACGACGCCGAGCGGCACGCCGATCACACCGATCGGGATCTGGAGGAGCGTGAAGGCGAACGTGAAGGCGCTGATCGAGCCCGCCTGGAGGCCCGACGCCAGCGTGGTGGTCACGACGAACGTTAGCTGGCTCACTCCCAGTCCGAGGGCCCGCGGCGCGAGAAGCACGAGCGCCTGGCGCGCCTTCGGGTCGTCGAGGGCGAGGATCGCGTCATATCGGAACCCGCCCCGGAGGACCTGCGGCAGCTGGACGGCGAGATGGCCGGCCGAGCCGAGGACGACGGCCAGCGCCAGGCCCCGGACGCCCATGAACGGGGCGAGGAAGACGGCTCCGAACGAGATCGCGAGGTTGTAGACGAGCGGCGCGATCGCCGACGCCGCGAATCGGCCCTGGGCGTTGAGGATGCTCGTGGCGACCGAGCCGAGCGCGAGCAGGATCGGGCTGAGCAGCATGACCCGCGTCAGCTCGACGGTCTGCGATCGCTCGACGAGGTCGAAACCGGGCGTGATGAGCGGCACGACCTGGGGCGCCAGCACCGCCAGCGCCACTGACAGCACGAGCAGGGCCGACATCATGAGGTTGATGACGGTCGAGACGACGCGCCAGGCGCGGGCGTCCTCGTCGGTCGCGAGCAGCCCGGTCACGATCGGGATGAGCGCGCTGCTGAGCGCCCCGGCCGCGACCAGCTGGAAGATCAGGTCCGGGATCCGGAAGGCCGCGAAGAACGTGTCGAGGTCGGCGTTCGCGCCGAAGACCGCCCCGATGAGGACGAGCCGAAGCCAGCCGAGCAGCCGCGAGACGAAGAAGACGATCGTGACGACGAGACCGGCACGAGCGAGGGCTCGCCCGGTCGACGGCGGGGCGGACCCGGAGGCCGGGGGCTCGGGCCGGGCGGCGTTCGGCGCCGGTCCGACGAGACCGGTGGCCGACTCGGCCAGGGGTTCCGTCACCGGCCGCCGACGCCGGCGCGGGCGCGAGGGTGTGCCGCGGCGTACGCGGCTCGAAGGCGTGTCGGTGACACGTGCGTGTAGACCTGCGTCGTGGCGAGGCTCTCGTGCCCGAGCAGCTCCTGGACCGTTCGGAGGTCGGCGCCGCCGTCGAGGAGGTGCGTCGCGAACGAATGGCGGAGCGTGTGCGGCGTGATCCCCTCGGGTAGTCCGGCGCGGCGACGCAGCCCGTCGAGGCGGAGCCGAACGCCACGGACGCCGAGCGGGCCGCCGCGGTGGTTGAGGAAAACCTGGACCGGCGGCTCGCGTTCGCTCCCGGCGGCACGGCCGAGGAGCACCGGGCGGGCGTCGGCCAGGTACTCGCCGAGCGCCTCGCGGGCCGGTCGCCCGAGCAGCCCGATCCGTTCCTTGTTGCCCTTGCCCGTCACGCGGAGCTCGCCGCGTCGAAGGTCGAGATCGGGAAGCCGGGCGTCGGCGAGCTCGCTGATCCGGAGGCCCGCCGCGTAGGCCGTCTCGACGATCGCCCGATCGCGCACGGCCAGCGCCGCGGCGACGCCTCCGTCCGGACGACTCTCCGCGGCCGCGAGCTCTCCATCAACGGCCGCGAGGAGGCGCTCCACTTGCTCCACCTCGAGCACCTTCGGCAGGCGGCGCGGAAGCCGCGGGGTCGCAATCGAGCTCCACGGGTTGCCCTGGCCGATCCCGTCCCGGGCCGCCCAGCGGTGGAAGGCGCGGATCGCGGCGAGCCGTTGCGCGACCGACGTGCGGGCACGGCCCTCGCCGAGGACCGCCAGGTAGGCCCGGAGCATCGGACGGGCCGGCGTTCGCCAGTCGACGTCGCGCCCCTCGAGCCAATCAAGATAGTTCCGGACGGCTGTCTCGTAGGCTCGTCGGGTGTGGGGAGAGGCGTTCCGCGCGGCGAGCGCCTCGAGAAAGCGATCGAGGGCGAGGCGGGACGTCTCAGCCATCGTCCCCGCCCGTCACCGCTCCGAGCGCGGACGAATCACGCGGCCGACGAGCCTCGCGACCGCCCTGTGCTCGATCGGGTCGTTCGACGGGCACCGCCGCGTCCTCCCGATGCGCGGCTCGACGCCGACCCGCGGCCGCCGCGCCGGCGCGGCGCGAGCGCCTCGGGATTGGGCTCGCCGCCTGGCAGGCGCATGCCGACGAGCGAGGACCGCTCGAGGGCCGGCAGCTCGATCGGCGCGCCACAGACGAGGCAGATCCCGGCCTCGCCCTCGGCCGCCACCGGCCCGCCGTCCGCGTCATGGAACGCGCCAAGCGGCTCACGGGAGGTCGTGAAATCGCACTTCGGGTAACGCGAGCATCCCCAGAACACGTTGCCCGTCCGCCTTGCGCGCCGCGCGACGAGGTGGCCTTCGTGGCACTTCGGGCAGACGACCTCGAACGCGAGCGGCGGCGGAGGCGGTGGGCCTTCCCGCCGGATGTAGTCGCAGTCCGGGTAGCGGTTGCAGCCGACAAACGGTCCGAACCGGCCTCGCTTCGCAACGAGAACGCCGCCGTGCTCATCGCCGCAGCTCGGGCACGGCTCGCCGACGCCGGCCATCGCCGTCGGTCCGCTGCCGTCGCCGCGCTCGGTCGCCGTCCCGTCGCCATCGGATCCGTCGGTGGTATCCGTCGGCAGCGGCCGGGTTTCCTTGTGCTCGGGGTAGAGCGAGCAGGCCAGGAACTCGCCATAGCGGCCGAGGCGGACGACCATCGGATGACCCTCGGAGCACACCTCGTCCGTGGGTCGGGTCGTGAAATCCGAACGCCGGAGCTCCTTCTGCTTCTCGTCCACGCGGGTCCGGAGCGGTCCGTAGAACTCGCGTACGAGCGGCACCCAGCGGCGGCGACCCTGGGCGACCTCGTCCAGGTCCTCCTCCATCCGCGCCGTGAACTGGAGATCGACGAACTCGCCGAAATGCTCGACGAGCAGGTCGGTCACGATCTCGCCGACCGGCGTCGGTCGGAGCCGCCGTTCGATGACCTCGACGTAGCCGCGATCGACGATCGTCGAGACGGTCGCCGCGTAGGTGGACGGCCGCCCGATCCCATGCTCCTCGAGGGCCTTGATCAGGCTCGCCTCCGAGTAGCGGGGCGGGGGCTCGGTGAAGTGCTGCGTCGGCGTCACCTCGACAACGCTCGTCGGATCGCCCTCCGCGAGCCGCGGCAGGTTGCCCTCGGCATCGTCCTCGGCGCCGTCGTCGCGGCCCTCGGTGTAGACCCGGCTGAAGCCGTCGAAAACCGTCCGGGTCGCGGACGCGCGCAGCTCGTACGGCCCGTCGGCGAGCTCGACGGTCGTCGTCTCGAGCTCCTTCGGCGCCATCTGCGACGCGATCGCCCGCTGCCAGATGAGCCGGTAGAGCCGGCCCTCGTCGCGGCCGAGCGCCCGGCCGAGGGACTCCGGGTCGCGCGCGAAGGAGGTCGGGCGGATCGCCTCGTGGGCCTCCTGAGCGTTGCGCGTCTTCGTCCGGTAGGTCCGGCCCTTGGGCGTCCCGTATCGATCGCCGTAGCGGTCCCGGACGACCCGTCCGGCTTCGGCGATCGCCTGTGCCGAGAGCGCCACGGAGTCGGTTCGCATGTAGGTGATGAGCCCGACCTGGCCGTCCCCGGTCTCGACGCCCTCGTAGAGGCGCTGGGCGACCGACATCGTCCGGCGGGGGCTGAAGCCGAGCTTCCGGCTCGCCTCCTGTTGGAGCGTCGAGGTCGTGAACGGCGGCGCTGGGTTCCGCTTCGACGCCCGGACGGCGACAGACCGGACGACCGGCCGGCTCGCGCGGATCGCCTCCGTGTGGCGCGTGGCCGTGGCCTCGTCGCCGATCTCGGGCTTCGCCCCGTCGATCCGGACGAGCTCGGCGGTGAAGCTCTCCCCGCCGGGCGACGCGAGGAGTGCCTGGAGGGTCCAGTACTCCCGCGCGACGAACGCCCGGATCTCGCGCTCGCGGTCGACGACCAGCCGAACCGCGACCGACTGGACCCGACCGGCGGACAGGCCGGACCGGACCTTCCGCCACAGGAGCGGGCTGAGCGTGTAGCCGACGAGGCGGTCGACGACGCGTCGCGCCTGCTGGGCGTCGACGAGTGCGAGGTTGATCCCCCGCGGGTTCGCGAAGGCTTCGCGGATCGCGGGCTCCGTGATCTCGCTGAAGGTGACGCGGCGCGTCCTGTCGGCCGGCAGATGGGCGGCCTCTGCGACGTGCCAGGCGATCGCCTCGCCCTCACGGTCGAGGTCGGTGGCGAGATAGACGTCGTCCGCGGAGCGGGCGCTCTTCTCGATCGCGCCCAGCTGCTTGCGACGGTCCGCGACGACCTCGTACACCGGCTCGAAGTCATGGTCGACGTCGACGCCGAGCTGGTTCTTGCCGGGGTTCTCGGGCAGGTCCCGGACATGCCCGTACGAGGCTAGCACCGTGTAATCGGGGCCGAGGTAACGCTCGATCGTCTTCGCCTTCGCCGGCGACTCGACGATCACCAGGTGCTTCGCCATAACGGTCGCGGAGTCTACACCGGGCCTCTTCTCGGGCCGTTACACGGTGGCCGAGCCGTGCGAGCACCCGCGCTCGGCTAGATCTCCCGGACGCGCCGCAGGAAGTCCTCGTCGATCTCGAGGTCGGTCTCCAGGTCGTCCTCGACGGGGCCCGCGCCGGACCCCCCACCCGCGCGGGCCGCATCGCTCACGTCGTCGGCGGCGGTCGGGTTCGCCCCACCGATCGCGCCCGCGCCGCCGTCGGCGGGCCCGGACGTACCAGGCGCCGACTCCCGCGCGGCCTCGGCCGCGGCGGCGACGATCGCGGCGGCCGTCGAATGGCCGTTCATGCCCGGGCCGGCGATCGATTCCCCGCCCCCGGCGGCCGTCGCCACGTCCGCGGCCGCCAGCGCGGCAGGAGACACCTCCAGGAACCGGATATGGGCGTACGGAAAGACGAACAGCGACGCGGCATCGTCGGCGAAGACCGGCCGCTTCCCGTTGAGCGTCCGGAGGTTCGTGCAGATGAGCGAGATGTCGGACGCGACCGGAGCGACGGGCAGGTCCGCCATCAGCGGCTGTTCGTTCGCCAGGTGGATCACGACGTTTCGGATCACGACCGCACTCTGGCCGCCGCGAGCATGAACGTCACCGGCCCGATGGTCCGGCCCGACGGGACTAGGGGTGGTAGAAGTCGACGACGAGGCGAACCCGGCCCGAGTAGACCCAGACGCCGATCCCGCAGCGGTCATAGAGCGCGTTCATCAGGTTGACGTAGTGACCGCCGTCCGGCTTCTCGGCCTGGAAGTAGAGGTGCGAGCCGAGCACCGCGTCGTAGGGGTTGCCGCTCCGGCAGCCGATGTTCTCGGCCCACTTGTAGCTCGTGTAGCCGGCCCGACGGAGCCGGTCGCCGGGGCTGCCGTCGAGGAAGTGGTCGCAGGCGTTGTGGACCGCGAGGTACTTCGCGTACGGCCGGCTCACCTTCGAGCTGATGCCCGAGCTGAGCGCCAGCGGGGCGACGTTGCGACCGCCGGGACTGCTGCACGACCCGCTCGAGGTGACCCAGCCACCCGTCCGCGTGCAGTTCATCAGGCCGAGGTAGTACTTCTCCACGGCGTACCAGCCGGCGCTGCCGCCCGAGCTGCCGCCGGAGCCACCGCCGGACCCGCCGGAGCCACCGGAGCCACCGCCGGACCCGCCGGAGCCACCGCCGGACCTGGTCGCGGCCGTCCGCGCCTTCGGCTTCGACTCGACGCGGAACGTCGCGCTGACGGTGGACCCGAGCGAGATCCCGGTCGCCGAGCTCGCCGACGCGTCAATGCTGACCCGGACCCGGGCGCCCCAGGCCAGGCGATGGGCGAGCGTCGCCACCAGGACGGTCCGGCCCTCGGCCCAGCGGCTCTTGGCGACCTTGCGCGTCGTCCCGCCGACGCTGACCTTGAGCGCCGCCGCGGACGCTCGCGTCATCGCCTTGCTGAAGCGAACCGAGAGCTGGGTGTCGCGCGCGATATGCCGACTGTGGTTTGACGGGCGGAACCGCACGATCGACGGGGCACTCGCCATCCGGAAGGAGTACGGGTCGGGTGTGGCGGCACGGGCGCCGTCGCCGTCGACGAGGCCGTCGAAGCTCACGGTGTAGCGGCTCCCCGCGGCGAGCGGCGCGAGCGCCCGCAGCTCGAACGCGGTCGCAGGACCACTCGAGGCGGCTCCCGGAGCGACGCCGACGGTCAGTGTCGCGGCGGGCGTGACGACGAGCGCGGACCGGAGCGAGGCCGGGTCGATCGGAACCGTGGAGCGCACGAGCAGCACGGGCTCGAGCGGGTGACCGCGCCGGCCGGGCGTCGCGTCAACGGAGAGCACCGCGGCCGCGCGCGTCACGAACGGCGCGCGGGCCGGCGATCCCAGCGGACGGCCGGAGCGTGCCAGGGCGTCGGGGTTGACGGCGACCGTGTAGAACGTCGCGGCCTGCCAGTGTCCGACGGGGATGACGGTCAGCGTCCGATCGTCGTCGCGCCACTCGAGCCTCACCTGCGCCGCGGGCGAGACCTCGAGCGCGGCCGCGACCGACGCGCGGTCCATCGGCTCGCTGAACAGGAGCTCGACGCCGTTGCGGAGGCCGACTCCCGTGCGGAGCTGCGTCGTGAATGCGGTGGGCGGCAACGGCTCGGTCGAGACCGGCGGACGACCGGTGGCGGACTGCGGCTCGAGCACGACCGCCGCGCTCCCGACCACGAGGGCGACGAGCGCCGCGAGCGTGGTGACCCGGAGGACGACCGAGCGGCGAAGCGCCGATTGCAGGTAGACCGCGGCGATCACGGGCACGCCGAGCAGCGCAACGCCGAACTGTCGCAATAGCCAGTCTCCTCGTCTCTCGCTGGGGGTCGATGAGCCGAACGGCTGTCCTGGCTGGCGGCGCGTGACGCCGACTCGAGGAGGCTACCACGGGAGCGGCGGCGCTCGCCCTGCCGGCACGTTCGGTTGCCGGCGACGGCGTCCGGCCGACGCGACCAGGGCCCCCGCCGGGCGGTACCGCCCGAGCGCGTCGAGCACGAGGCCGCGCGTCTCGAGCATCGTGAGCGCGGCCAGGACCGTCGCGACGGGAAGCTCGGTCGCGGCGACGAGCGCGTCGACGGTCCCGACGCCGGTGGCGACGAGCGTCGCCACCTCCCGTTCGACGACACCGGCTTCGGCGAGAGCCGCCTCGCTCCGGTTCGGGCCCGAACCCCGGCGACCTGTGGTGAGCTCAAGATCCACCAGGAGCTCCGGGACTCCCGCGACGATCCGCGTGGCGTCGGGCGCGGACCGCAGGAGCGCGAGGCAGCCGGCCGACGTGGGCACGTCGAGCGGCCCGGGCACGACGAACACGGCGCGACCCTGCTCGAGCGCCGACTTCGCGGTGATGAGCGCGCCGCTGCCGATGCCCGCCTCGACGACGATCGTCGCCGCGGAGAGGCCGCTGATGATGCGGTTCCGCTGCGGGAACGACCAGCGAGCCGGCCGCACCCACGGGGCCGACTCGCTGACGACCGCACCGCCGCGGGCGGCGATCTCGTCGGCGAGGCGGGCGTGAGTCCGGGGATAGAGCTGGTCGTGGCCGCCGCCGAGGATCGCGATCGTCAGGCCGCCCATCGCGACTGCCGCGGCATGGGCCGCGCCGTCGATCCCGACCGCGAGGCCGGACACGATCACGCCGTCGAGGCCCGCGATCCCGGCCGCGATCCGCCCGGCGATTCGTCGTCCACCCTCGGTCGGGCGCCGGGTTCCGACGACCGCGACGATATGCGACGCCGAGAGGACGTCGAGCGTGCCACGCACGAAGAGGACGGCCGGCGGGTCGCGCGTCGCTCGCAGCAGCGCGGGATAGCCGGGGTCGGTCACGAGGAGAATGGTCAGCTCGGACCGCAACAGCAGGCTGGCGCAATCCTCGGCCGTCGCCGCGATCGCGACGACCCCTTCGGCGGCCACGCCGCCGTCCGGACCCAGGACGTCGAGGAGTGTCGACTTCGCGCGCCGGCTCGTCGCGAGCTCCAGGACCGCGAGGCCCGAGCCCACCGCCGCGAGCAGCCGGGTCAGGGTCGCCGGTCCGACCCCGGGAGCGGCTGTCAGAACGGCGCATGCCGTCGCCTCGTCCATCAGACCGCGATCGCCCGGTCGAAGCGACTGGCCGGCGAGCGGAAGCGGGCGGCCTCGTCGAGGTGGGCGAGCTCGACGTTGAGCGACCCCGCGAGGTCCGCGATCGTCCGGGCAACGCGCAGCAACCGCTCCGTGCCCCGGGCAGTCTGCGCGTCCATCTCCGACAGGGTCACGGCTCGGTCCACGGCGGCCGGATCGAGCCGGCACACGCCCCGCAGGGCGTCTCCACGGAGCCGTCCGTTCAGCCGTCCCTGCCGTCCGGCCTGCCGTTGCCGAGCGTGGGCGATCCGCGCCGCGACGACGGCCGACGGTTCGGACCGGGCGGCTCCGACCACCTCGCCGGCGGCGACGCGCGGCATCATCACCCACAGGTCGATCCGGTCACGGAGCGGGCCCGAGATCCGGGCGACGTACCGGCGAGGGACGGGCTCGGGACAGATGCAGCGGGGGCGGTCGCTGCCATGCCACCCACACGGGCAGGGGTTCATCGCCGCGACGAGCTGGAACCGTGCCGGGAAGGTCGCCGACCGTCCGACACGCACAACCGTCACGCTCCCCTCCTCGAGTGGCTGGCGGAGTGCCTCGAGGACGTCTCGGCCGAACTCCGGCAGCTCGTCGAGGAAGAGGACGCCCGCGTCGGCGAGCGTCACCTCGCCGGGCGCGAGCCGCGGTCCGCCGCCGACCATCCCCGCATACGACGTCGTGTGATGGGGCGCTCGGAATGGGCGTCGACGGACGAGGCCCGCCGGGGCCGCGCCGGCGACCGAGGCGACGATCGTCGCGGCGAGGGCCTCGTCGTCGTCGAGCGGCGGCATCAGCGTCGGGATCGTCCGGGCGAGGAGCGTCTTGCCCGATCCCGGTGGGCCCCACAGAAGCAGGCCGTGCCCGCCGGCGAGGGCGATCTCGAGGGCGCGACGTGCCTCGAGCTGGCCGCGGACGTCGGCCAGGTCGGGCAGATCGGGAACGACCACCGACGGCCCGCGCGCGTCCGCGACAGACCCCTCGGCGCCGGCCTCGACCGGCGCGAACGGCGCGAGATCCACGGACCGCGGGGCAATCCGACCCCGCACGCGTCGGCCACGGATCGCATCCGCGGCCGCCCGCAGGGTCCGGGCAGGGACGGACTCGGCACCACGAACGAGGGCCGCCTCGCCGAGGGCCGCCGCGGGCAGCACGACCCGGCGGATACCGGCCGCGGCGAGCGCGGCGACCATCGGCAGGGTCCCGGGCGCCGCGCGCAGCTCGCCACCGAGGGACAGCTCGCCGAGGAGCGCCCAGCGGCCGGTTGCGTGGACCTGCTCCGAGCCGAGCAGCACGCCGATCGCGATGGGCAGGTCGAGCGACGCGCCCTGCTTCGGAACGTCGGCCGGGGCGAGATTGACGGTGATCCGTCGAGGCGGGTACTCGAAGCCGGAGTTGCGGATCGCCCCG
Source organism: Candidatus Limnocylindrales bacterium (assembly GCA_036503395.1). Classification (GTDB taxonomy): domain Bacteria; phylum Chloroflexota; class Limnocylindria; order Limnocylindrales; family CSP1-4; genus DASSHA01. Next base: position 9,044 of record DASXWX010000408.1, on the reverse strand, counting down.
CGGACCCGCTCACGGGCCTCCTGGAGGGCCGCGTCTGGGAGCCCGACGATCGTGAAGCCCGGCAGTCCGGGGGCGACGTCGACCTCGACCCGGACGACGCGACCCTCGAGACCCGAGAGGGTTGCCGAGAAGACCGTTGCCAGCACGTCCCGAGGCTAGGAACGCGGGCTCATCCCCGGCTTATCACGGCGTTTGGCCCTAGCGGGCGGCTGCGGCGAGAACCTTCTCCTGGGCCGGTGCGACCTTGTCGACGACCCGTGCGAATTCGAGCAGTGACCGACCGAGGAGCGAGTCGGCCTTCGTGAACATGAACGGCGCCCCGGAGTTGAGCGCGCTGATCGCACCGCGGTACTCGTTGACCACCTGGTGGTCGATCGGCCGGCGGAGGGCGCCCTCGGCGTTCTTCACGTTGATGCCGGTGAAGGCGTTCGATCGGTTGAGAACGAGCTGGACCTTGCGCTGCTCGTAGCCGAGGTGGCCGATCGTCTCGAGGACGAGGCGGACGTTCTTCAGGCACGACAGATCGGCGGTCATGACCACGAAGACCGTGTCTGCCGCATCGAGGATCCGCAGGTTGAGCTCGTCGAGGCGCTGGTCGATGTCGACGATCACGTAGTCGTACAGCGTGCGGAGCTGGTCGAGGATGAAGGGCACGTGATCCGGGGTGACCAGCTCGGCCGTCTCCGGGGACGGCGGCGCCAGCAGGAGATCGATGCCGGAGTCGTGCCTGACCATGACCTGCTTGACGAGGTCGACGTCGATGTTCGGCGCCGTCACGATGTCGACGATCGACTTCCGGTCGAGGCCCAGGTCGAGGAAGACCCGGTGGTCGCCGAACTGGAAGTTGCCGTCGACGAGGCAGACCTTCCGGCCAAGCTCGCGGTGGAGCGCGATCGCCGCGTTGATCGCGATCGTCGTCGTCCCGACGCCGCCCTTCGCGCCGTAGAAGGCGAGGATGCGTCCCAGCGGTGGCCGCCCAACGAGCGCGTCACGAGGCGCGAACCGGGCCAGGAGGCTCTTGATCCGGGCCAGGAGCTCGGCCGGATGGAACGGCTTGATCAGGTAGTCGTCGGCGCCGGCCCGGAGGCCACGGACCTTCTGCTCGACCTCGCGCTCGGCCGTCAGCATGATGATCGGGACGTGAGCCGCGGTCCCCTCCTCGGCCCGGACCTTCGCCGCGACCTGGTAGCCGTCGAGCTTGGGGAGCATGACGTCGAGCAGGATCAGAGACGGGTTCTCGGAGCCCCACAGCCGGAAGCCCTCGGCCCCGTCCGAGGCGAGGGACACCTCGTAGCCCTCCTGCTGGAGCGTGTACTGCAGGAGGCGCTGGACGTTCGGGTCGTCGTCGACGACGAGGATCTTCGCCATCAGGTCCTTTCGGAGAGCGGTTCGCGGCCGCGCCGGTGGTGCGGAGCGGCACCGAAGGCGGCCGAATTATAGGTTCGGGGGCGGTCATCCCCGCCTTCCCCCGATGGTCCCATCCGAAGGGGCCGGAGCCCCGCCTTCAGCCGCCCGTGCGGCGGATCGGCGGCGACGCCGTGGGCGACGAGGGCGCGCCGGGCGGCGGTGGAGCCGCCGCCGGCGGCTCGGGCGGGTTCATGCCGCCCTGGACGAAGCCGGTCAGCGGCTCGACGAGCCGGGTGAACTCGAGCGGAATGACGTACTTCGTGGCCGGGCTCGCCCCGAGCGCCTTGAGCGCGTCGAGATACTGGAGCGCCATCGTCTTCTGATCGATCCCGTTCGCCGCCTGGAAGATCCGCTGGAGCGCCTGGCTGAAGCCCTCGGCCCGCAGGATCGCGGCCTGCCGGTCGCCCTCGGCGTTGAGGATTGCGGCCTGCTTGGCGCCCTCGGCGACGTTGATCGCCGACTGACGCGCGCCCTCGGACTCGGTGATGACGGCCCGCCGCGTCCGCTCGGCCGACAGCTGGCGGTTCATCGCGTCCTGGACGTCGCGCGGCGGAATGATCTCGCGGATCTCGACCGTCGTGATCTTGCCGCCCCAGCGCTCGGTCTGCTCGTCGAGCTTCGCCCGAAGGACCTCGTTGATCTGGTCGCGCTTCGAGAGCACGTCGTCGAGGATGATGTCGCCGATCACCGCCCGGAGCGTTGTCGTCGCGATGCCCTGGAGGGCGCCGGCGAAGAAGGCGACGTTCACGACGCTCTTGAGCGGGTCGACGATCCGCCAGTAGATCAGGAAGTCGATGTTGATCGGCGCGTTGTCCTTCGTGATCGTCGTCTGGCTCGGCACCTCGATGAACTGCTCGCGCAGGTCGACCTTGACCGGCCGGTCGACGACGGGGATGAGGAATCGCAGGCCGGGGCCGCGGACCATCCCCTCGTTGGTCTGGCCGAGCCGGAAGACGACGAGCTGCTCGTACTGCTGGACGATCCGGACCGACAGGTAGAGCAGGATCAGGACGACGACGACGAGGAACGCCGCAATCGCGACCAGGACGGCCGATTCCATTACCCCTCCTCGCGCAACAGCACGTGCTACGCGGACGATACCGGCCCGATCGTGGGCCGGTCGAACGGTGTGGTCGGGGCGTCGTCGGCGACGGGCCCTCCGCCGGCCTCGACCACGAGCGTGAGCCCGTCGCGACCGACGATCGTGACCGCGGTGCCACGCTCGATCGGTCGGCCGTCGACCGAGCGAGCCGTCCACTCCTCGCCGCCGGCGTAGACCGAGCCCTCGGGCTCGAGCGGACGCCGCACGACCCCGAGCGCGCCGGCGGGAACGGCCTCGCCGACGAGGCCCGGCGACGCGCGCATATAGCGGGCGTGGACGGCGACCCAGACGACGAGAGCCATGAACGCGCCCGTCGTCAGGGCCGTGACGGCGATGAGCGGGGCGGCCACGGTCACGTCCGGGCCGGTCGGCGTCCCGGGCTCGGTGTAGAGGGCCGACGCGCCGAGAACGAGGCAGACGAGACCGCCGACCGTGAGCAGGCCGTGGCTGACGACGGTCAGCTCGAGGACGAACAGGAGGATCGCCAGCCCGACGAGAAGCAGGCCGGCGAGGTTGAGCGGCAGGCTGCCGAAGCCGATGAAGGCGAGGATGATCGCGATCGCGCCGAGGATGCCCGTCACGAAGTTCGGATGGGCCAGCTCGAAGATGAGGCCGTACGAGCCGATCAGGAACAGGATGAAGGCGATGTTCGGGTCTGACAGCAGGTGGAGCAGGCCCTGGAACGGGTTCATCGCGGTGTCGTCGAAGGTCGCGTCCGCGAGGTCGACGGTCACCTGCCGGCCGGCCAGCGTGAGGGATCTGCCGCTCACGGCCTGGCGGATCTCCTCGAGCGAACCCGCGATGCCATCGACGGCGCCGACGCTGACGGCCTCGCTCGCCGCCGAGCTCTTCGCGTCGCGGACGGTCGAGACCGCCCAGTCGACGTTCCTGCCCCGGGCCTCGGCGATCGACCGGATGTATTCGATCGCCGTGTTGAGGACCTTCTGGCCCTCGGTCCCGGTGATGTCGTTGCCGTTCTGGTCGACGGGCGACGCGGCACCGATGCTCGTGCCCGGCGACATGTAGGCGAGGCTGCCGCCGAGCGTGATGAAGGTCCCGGCGCTCGCTGCCCATGCGCCGGCCGGCGCGACCCAGACGATCGTCGGGATCGTGGCCTGCAGCTCGGCGGACACGATCGTCTTCATCGCGTCGAGGCTGCCGCCGGGCGTGTCGAGCTGGATCACCACGGCCGGTGCGCCCGCGGCCTGGGCCCGGGCGATACCGTCCGAGAGGTAGCCCGCCATGACCGAGTCGACGACGCCAGTGGCCTGCAACACGGGCACGGTCCGGTCCGCGGCCCGCGCGCCACCGGCCAGCAGGAGCAGCAACCCGCCGAGCGCCGCGACCGCGGCGGACCGGCGACCCGAGGCGAACATCTCGTCCGGATTATCGCCCCACGCTGAGCGCATCGAACACGAGCGCGCTCCAGGTCTCGAGCCGGTCCTCGACGGCTCGAACCGCGTCCTCGTCGGCCCACTCGGCGGTGAGCTTGTCGGTCTCACGGATCGAAACGGCCGTGCCGGCGGTCTCGGCAACGAACACGACGCCGAGATGGACCGACCCGACCTCGGTCGTATCGTCGTTGAGCAGGCCGACGAGCTCGAACCGCGGCTCGAGGTCGGTCTCCAGCTCCTCTGCCAGCTCGCGCCGAAGCCCGCCCTCGATGCCGCCGTCGCCCGGGTTGAGGTGGCCGCCCACCCCGATCGAGTAGAGGTCGTGGAGTCGGGCGTCGCCGCCCGCGCGCGTTCGGTGCATGAGGAACCAGCGCGGCCCGTCGCGGAGGACGAGGTACGGAATCAACTGCTTCCAGGCGGGGTCCGGTTCGACTGCCGAACGAGGCCGGTAGACGCCGGCGGCCTGCAGCGCTTCGAGGCGTCGGGGTGCGATCCCTCGCCGAACGCCGCGCCAGCCGCCGTCCCCGACGGCGACCGCTCGCGGCACGACCAGCACGAGCTCGTCCGGATCGCTCACGCGTCGAGCAGCGAGCGGGCCCGTTCGAGCCGCGCCCGAAGGTCCGGCCCGGCCGTCGAAGGCTCGGCCTCGAGGAGCGCGATCCATTCGTCGAGCCGCGCGCGGACCTCCCGGAGCGCATCCGCCGTCGGCCCGCGGTTCGTGGCGAGGATCCCGGCCCCCATCGTCGCGTCCCCGCGGGCGAGCCGCGTCATGCTCGCCCAGCCCCCGGCCGCGAGCCGTGAGGCGTCCGACCCTGCCCAGCCGGGGGCGCCTGCGACGGCCTCGGTGAGCGCCGCCGAGAGCACGAGCGGAGCGTGGCTGATGGCCGCGACGGCGGAGTCGTGATCGGCCGGGTCGATCCGGAGCGGGACCGCGCCGACGACCCGCGCCAGCCACTCGACGCGCTCGACGTCGGCCGCTCGGGCAGCACGGTCCGGCACGACTGCCCAGGGCCGGCCCTCGAAGAGGTTCGCGTCGGCGGCCTCGAACCCGCGGCCTTCGGTGCCGGCCATCGGATGGCCGCCCACGAACGGAAGCGCGGCTCGTTCGGCGGCGGCGACGATGTCGGCCTTCGTGCTCGCCACGTCGGTGACGGTGGCCTCCGCGATCAGGGCGCCGGCCAGGTCGCCGTCGCGGCCGAGGCGCGGCAGGCGGTCGATGACCGCGTCCGCCGGGCCGGCGAGGACGACCAGGTCGGCGCCATCGAGGGCCGGTTCGATCGAGGCGTTCGCGTGATCGATCGCACCGGCCTCGAGAGCCCGCCGCGGTCCGTCGCCGGTCGGCGACCACGCGGCGATCTCCGCGGAAACGTTCCGCGTGCGCAGTGCCCGGGCCAAGGACCCGCCGATCTGCCCGAGGCCGATGATCGCGATTCGCACGCGGCAAGGGTACGAGCCCGAGTGCCAGGCTCGGGCGCGTCAGTCGCTCCAGCCTGCGTCGCGCGTGCGGGGCGGCCGGCGGCCCGCCTCCGCGTCGAGGTCGCGACGACGACGGCTCACGCGCCGATCGCTGGTTCGCCGTTCCTCCTCGGGCGGGCCGGGATCGTGGACGGGGTTCGAGCGACGGATCGTGTCGCGACGCTCGCCCTCACGCCGCTCGAGCTGCATCTGGGCACCGCAGCGCGGACAGCGCCGCTCCTCGGCGAAGAGCGAGTTCAGCGGCGCGACGGTGTAGATCTGGCGGCCGCAGGTGAAGCAGGCGAGCCTCGGCACGTCCCGATGCTACGGCCGTCGTGCGTCCGTTGGATCGCCTCGGGGTGGGAATTCCGGCGGGTCGCGGGGGGAGATCCGTTCTCAGCGAGCGGCGTGGGGGCGGCGCCGACGAACGATCCGAACCCGGCGACGGATCGAGGTGAGCCCGGCGAGCGCCCCCGGCAGGACGAGCACGAAGCCTCCCTCGTGCATACCGTGTCCGCCCTGGTGGTGCTTGACGACCTGGCTCGAGCCACCCACATGGTGATGGGGACGGGGCTGGTCATGGCACCTCGGGTGCGCGTGCTCGTCCGCCCGGTCGCAGCGCGGCGGCGGCTGCTCGTTGGCGGGCGGGTTGCTGGTCGGGCGCGGCGTCGGGCGCGGCGTGGACCGCGCGGTCGGCGTCGGCGTCGCCTGGGGCCTGGGGGTCGGGGTGGGTCGCGGCGTCGGTCGTGCGGTGGGCGCGGCCGTCGGAGTGGCGGCCGGTGCGGCCGTCGGAGTGGCGGCCGGTGCGCTCGTGGGAGTTGCGGCCGGTGCGCCCGTGGGTGCGACCGTCGGGAAGGCGCTCGGCTGAAGCGGGGGCTGGACGCTCGGCGACCCGCTCGCGGGCGGCAGCGACACCACCACGCTCGGGAACGGCGTGGCCGACGGCGCGACGAGAGTCGGCTCGACCGATGCCGAGGCAGACTCGGACGCGGATGCGGGCGGCCCCGATTCGCTCGGAAGGCTGGCGGGGGCCGAGCTCTCGCCACCGCTCGCGACGGCCGCCTGGGTCGCGCTCGCGCTCTCACGAGCGACGTTCGACCCGACCGGGCGCGTCCCCGGGACGTAACCCGTGTCCGACGTGCCGACGATGAGCGCCCCGACGACGAGGATCAGGTTGAGTAGTCCGAGGGCGGCGACGAGGCGCGCTCGCTGGGCGATCGACACGTCGATTGGCTTCCTCTGACTTGAGCGGTCGGTCGCTGGCCCGAGGCCTCGCCGATCCTACCATCGGCCCTCCCGGCCGCGGGTCGAGGGCCCAGCGCGGCGACGACCATCCGGTCGTGTCGAGCCCCCGCGGGACCGAGGTGACTCTCGAAGAGGACCACCTCCTCGGCCCGCCAGCCCGTACCCGCGACCGCGGCCGCGACGACATCGGTCACCGACCGATCGACGCGTTGCCGGCCCCGGGAGCGGGCGACCGTCACGTGGGCACGAAACGGGCGGCCCTCGCGCGCGACGCCGATGCGTTCGAGCGTCGCGTCGAGCTGGTCGCGCAGCCGGATCAGCGGTTCCGCATCGGCCAGTCTCAGTGCGAGGACGCCGGATCGGGCAAGGACGAGTGCCGGGCCGTCGATCCAAAGCGGGAACGCCTCCTGGTCCGCCGCCGGAGCTCGGACGGCCTCGCCGATCCCAGGGATCAGCGCCCGCGGCGTCGCCCCAAGGAAGCGAAGCGTGACGTGGAGGGCCTCGGACGGGAGCCACCGAAGGCTCGTTCGGACCGAGGCCGGCAGCTGCTCGGCGGCCGTCGCGACGCGTTCTCCGACGGCCGACGGCACCGGAATCGCGACGAAGAGTCGGGCGGGGCGCTCGCCGGTCGGGTCCGTCAGGCCGATTAGAAGGTCCCCCGGTCCTCGGCGAGCACCCGCCGTGCCTCCCGCTCGTCGCGCCACCCGATCACCTCGACGGCCTTGTCCTCGAGCAGCTTGTAGGTCGCGAAGAAGTTCTCGATCTCGGCCAGGCGATGCGGCCGAACCTGCTCGAGCCGCTGGACGTGCGCCTGATGCGGATCGCCGAGGGCCACGCACAGCACCTTGAAATCGTCGCCTTTCTCGTCGCGCATCGCCAGCCCGCCGATCGGACGGGCCCAGACGTGGCAAGCCGGGAACGTCGGCTCGTCGACCAGCAGCAGCGCGTCGGTCGGGTCGCCGTCACCCGACAACGTCCCCTCGATGTAGCCATAGTCGAAGTTGTAGAAGACCGCCGAGCTCAGGACCCGGTCGAGGCGGAAGACGCCGGCCTTCGCGTCCCACTCGTACTTGTTACGGCTCCCGCGCGGGATCTCGACCACGACCTCGATGACGTCCGGAAAGGGTCGTTCGTCGGTCACGCTCGCAACGATACTGCGGGCCCGCCGACGGACGGCGCCTGCGCCTCGAGCGACTCGCCGGCGCCGCTGTGCATCTGAAACACACGTGCCGGAGGTACGAGCGCGGCTCGACGTCGAACCGCCCCGATTCGTGCGCTGGTCGCGCTCGTTCGTTCCGATCCTGTGCTGGTGAAGCACGCCGCGCCACGGGCAGCTGGCGACGGTACCCGGCCAGCGGGCGACGGTCCACGGCCGCTCTCCCGTCTCCGCCGCCAGACGCTCCGCGGCTCAGGCGAGGCAGGACGTGCAGGTCGCCAGGCCCAGACCGAACCAGCTCATGAAGAAAGGCGCCGCCCGGCGCCTCGATCAGTCGTTGTAGAGACGCTCCTCGATGAGCTTCTCCTGGACCGTTCGGCCGTTCGGGTCGAAGCAGGAGAACTCGAAGTGCTTCTCGAACTCGAGATCGACGTTGTCCTGGCCGCCGCGGTTCTTCTCGACGGAGAGCACGACCCAGTCACGGAAGCGCTGCGCCTGGTACGGGTTGAACTCGATGTTGACCTTGGCGACGATGTGGTACTTCTCGTTGAGGATCAGGATGATGTCGGCCTCGTAGTTGATCGCCGAGCTGCCGCGCAGATGGTGGTTGCGCAGGCGGCTCGCCTTGAGGCCTTCCTTGTCCGCGGCGACGATCGCGATCATCGGGACGCCCTCGGACAGCGCGATGTCCTTGAGGCCGTTGATGACGAAGGTGACCTTCTCGGTCTCGGTGTTCGGCTCGGGGATGACCGGCACCTTCTGCATGTAGTCGACGACGACGAGCAGGCGCCGGTCGCCCGACAGCTCGCGGTGCTGCTGGACGAGCTTGCGGATGTTGTCGACGGTGCTCGCCGTCTGCGATCCGCGCAGCAGGAAGAGGTTCTGGCCGTAGCGGGCGATCCGGTCGAGCGACGGGCGGAGGCGCGGGTTCGATGCCAGCTGGGCCTGGCGCGAGCCCTCGGCCATCCACGTGCCGAGGATCTCCTTGCGGACGTCCTGGATCTTGATCGCACCCGTCTTGTGGGGGAGGTGCGCGAGCGCGGACTCCATCGCGATCATCCGGTTGAGGAGGTACTGCTCCTCGTGCTCGAAGCAGATGTAGAGGACGTTGGCCTGGCCGCCCGAGGCCACGTTGCGGGCCATCTGGAGGGCCATCGTGGTCTTGCCGGTGCCCTGCGCACCGCCGATGAGCAGCAGCTCACCGGCGCGCAGGCCGTTGCCGATCGTCTTGTCGAGGGGCGTGAAGCCGAGCGGAACGGGCTGGTACTCCCCGACGTCGCCGCCG
>DASXWX010000407.1:0-4208 GCA_036503395.1 Candidatus Limnocylindrales bacterium | reverse complement strand
CGAGCGGCGCGCAGCACTACCGGGTCGAGCTCGAGGTCGGCGATCACCACCAGACGCTCGTCCAGGGCTGGACCGGTGCGACCAATACGGGCAGCGACACGAAGGCCTTCGCGGGCGTTCGGTCCGACCCGTTCTTCTTCGATCTGCTGGGGTTCCTCGGCTCGGTCAAGGGCCAGGGCACGCGCCAGCTCGACGACGGCAAGCAGAGCGACTTCTTCACTCACCTCAACACGCTCGCGATCGTCCTCGAGGTGCCGAACTGGCAGCTCAAGGGCGATGGGCGCAACGTCGGCGTGTGGGCCGAGACCAGGTTCCCGAACGGCCGCCACGCGGATTACGTGGGCCGCCCGGCGATCAACACGGTCTTCAACGCCAGCGCCGCAGACAAGACGCTGTTCAACCGGACTGCGCCGTTCCGGCAGCCGACCGCGAGCGGCGGTCTGTTCCGGACGAACGTCATCAACACGCTCGAGGCCTTCTCGTCGCTCGACAGTGAGGGGGCCTACAGCGCGTCGGAGGCGGGCACCCTCGCGGGGATCCTCCTCCCCGACGAGATCCGCTACGACGTCGGCTCGACGGCCGCGGGCCCGCTCAACGGCCGCGGACTGAGCGACGACGTCATCGACGTCGAGCTCAACATCGTCACCGGCGGATTCCCGTTCGCCGGGCGCAACGCGACCGGCGCCATCCCGACGGACGGCGTCGGCCCGCACTCGGACTACCAGGCGGCATTCCCGTACCTCGGGGCGCCGCACTAGGCAGCGGACCGGCAAGGGGAGGCGAGCGCGACCGCCTCCCCCGTCGATCCGCGCCGAGGCCGGTCACCCATGAGAGATCGGAGGAGACGATGGCGCCCTTCGCGCCGAACCGGGAGGAGGCGCCCGCCCGCGGCTGGCGGATGCCGTCACGAACGCCGCCCCGGCCGGTGATCTTCCTGGCCGCGGCCATCATGATCGCCGCGGGCACGTGGGGCGCGCGGGCACTGTCCGCCACCCCGACGCCGCGCGCGGTGCAGGCGCCTGCCGCGGGGTCGACGCCGGTGCCCCGTTCGTCGGCGCTCCCGGTCACGCCGCCGGATAGCGTCCCCGGGGCGGGTGTCGACGCAGGCGTCGACGGACCGACGGCGACCGCCGCGCTCGACAAGGCGATCGGGGTCTGGACCGCGAACCTCCGCGACGATCCCGAGGACTTCGTCAGCGCCCAGAACCTCGCGCTCGACTACTACACCCGGGGGCGTCTGACGGGGAACGTCGACGACTACGATCGGGCGAAGCGGGCGATCGATCTCTCGCTCGGCGTCTACCCCGACGACCCCGGCGCGAAGACGATGGGCGCGCTTCTCCAGTACACGCTCCACGACTTCGCCGGCTCGCTCGCGACCGCCCAGGCCGTCTTTTCGGCCGACGCGACTCAGCTCCAGGCACTCGCGACGATCGGCGACGATCAGCTCGAGCTCGGCGAGTACGGCTCGGCCGGCGCGACCTTCGCCAGCCTCGACGAAGCCGCCCCCGGTGCCGCGGTCACCGCCCGGCGCGCCCATCTCGCCTCGCTCGAAGGTCGCGACGACGACGCGGCGAGGCTCGCGGCAAGGGCGGCCGCCGAGGCGCACGCCGAGGGCGCGGACGGCTCGGGCCTGTCCTTCTACGAATACCTCGTCGGCTACATCGCCTTCCAGGCCGGCCGCCTCGAGGACGCCGACGCGGCCTTCGGGCGAGCCCTAGCCGACTGGCCCGGCTCGTACCTCGCCCTCGAGGGCCGGGCGCGGGTGCGCGCGGCCCAGGGCCGCACCGTCGATGCGGCGGCGCTCTATCGGAAGGCGATCGCGATCGTGCCACAGCCCCAATTCCTGGCCGGTCTCGGCGATCTCTACGCCCTCGGCGGCGACGCGAAGGCGGCCGAGCAGCAGTACGCCGAGGTCCGCTTCATCGCTCGGCTCGAATCGCTCCAGGCCCAGGTCCTCAACCGTCAACTCGTGCTCTTCGACGTCAACCACGGCGAAAACCTGGTCGGGGCACTGTCGATGGCCGAACGCGAGCTCGCCGTCCGCAAGGATGTCTACGGGTGGGACGCCTACGCCTGGGCACTGCTGGCGAACGGACGGGCGGTGGAGGCCCGGGCAGCGATGCGGCAGGCGCTCGATATGGGAACGCACGACGCGCTCCTCGACTACCACGCCGGCGTCATTGCGCACGCAGTCGGCGATGACGCGACCGCGCGCGCCGAGCTTCACACGGCGCTCAGCCTCAACCCCGGCTTCGACCTGCTTCAGGCGCAGAAGGCTCGGCAGCTCCTGGCCGCGCTCGGCAGCTGAGGCCGCGCGCGGCGGCACGGTCGGTCGCGCCGCGAGCGCGGGCCACCGGCCATGTTTGGCTCCGGGGATGCCGCGCCGATGGGCAGCTCGAGCGAGACGGGGCTCGACGACCCGGCTCCGCCGTGCTGCCAGCTGGCCGCGCGGCCTCGATCCTGCGTGGATTGGTGCGGTCGCGTCTTCGGGCGCCGCGGTCGGTCCGGTCTATCGCCGGCAATCCGGCGGGGATGCCAGTGCAGCCGGCAGCGCCGGCGTTTGGGAGCCGACGCGCGGCACGCCTCGCCCGGCTCATGAATCGTCGCTAGAACCGAACGCCGCCGACCGCTTGCGACGTCAGGACCAGCCCGAGGACGAGCGCGAAGGCGGCGCCACCGAGGGGTGCCAGCTCGGCGAACCGCGCCAACCCCGGCAGCCGCGGCCGGGCGAGGAGCCAGTCGCGGGCGCCGATGAGGGCGAGCCCGACGCCCGACATGACGATGGCCATGCCGAGTCCGAAGGCGACGACGAGGACGAGGCCGAACGCGGCCCGGTTCGTCGCGATCGTCGCGAGAAGGATCAGCAGCGCATTGACGCTCGGGACGAGGCCGCCGGCGAAGCCGAGGATCGCAAGACTGCGCCACGAGAGCGCGGTGTCGCCGCTCGGGCCGTCCGGCACGTGGTCGCCGGGTCCGTGCGTGTGTCGCCCTGGGCCGTGCCCGTGTTCGTGCCCGTGCTCGTGCCCGTGCTGGTGCCCGTGCTCGTGCCCGTGCTGGTGCCCGTGTTCGCCGCCGTGGCCCCTGCCCGTGGCCGCGGCGTGCCGTCGCACGCTCCGGAGGCGGCCGGCGAGGAGCCACGCACCGACCGCCGTCAGGGCTGCGGCCGATCCGATCGTCGAGGCCTGCTGGAACTGCTCAGGCGGGAGCGCCGCGCCGGCACCGATGACCGCGAGCGCAAGGACGACGATCCCGGCCGTGTGCGACGCCGCGACTGCCAGCCCGAGGCCGACCGCGTGGACCGGCGTCCCTCGGGCGCCGATGAGGTACGCACCCATGAGCGTCTTGCCGTGGCCGGGCGTGATCGCGTGGCCGGCGCCCAACGCGATCGCGGCCAGGATCGAGCCGAGCAGCACGAGCGGTGTCAGGTCCTGCGTCCGGAGCAGCCCGTCGATGTCGGCGCCGATCCCACCCGGCACGATCGCGATCGCCGGGGCGGTGGCCGCGACCGCCGGGGTTGGCACGGCCGCCGGGTCGGCCGCCACCGACGCGCCGGCGAGCGACTCCGCATCCGGCGCGATGAAGGGCGGGGCAGCGGGCCCGCCGGGTCGCGCCGTGAACGCCACGCTTCGGACGCCGAGCGGCTGCTGGAGGAGCGAGGTCGGATAGCTCGTGAGCCGATCGGACACGCTGTCGGCCGTGACCCGCCCGTCGATCGCGACTCCGTCGCCGACGACCGTGACCTCGCGCCAGCCGACCCGGTCCGCGTCGCCCGTGTCGGCGAACGTGGCGTCAACGGGCCCCTCGATCGCCGTGGCCGGCGTCGCGCCGAGCTCGCAGACGAGCCGCATCGTCGGCAGTCCGCCGGCACCGAGCGGAAAGGCGAGGCCGGCGGCGGACGGCACGAGCGCGAGGCGGGAGCCGCCCACGGTCAGGCTGAGCGACGAGGCGAGCGCGGCGCAACCGGACCGCCGGCCGGCATCCGCCTCGGCCGCGGACACCTCGCCATCGCCGTCGGTGTCGAGGTCCTGGCGAGCCTCGAAGGTCGGGATCTCGGCCCGGTCGACGACCGCGTCGACGAGGATCCGGTTCGGCGAGACGCGAATCCCGGCGTAGTGGTTGACCGTGAAGTTGCCGAGCGGGTGGGCGAGCGCCAGCCCCGGCAGGGCCAGCAGCATGACGGCGGCAATCGCCGACGCGATCCGGAG
>DASXWX010000406.1:0-4848 GCA_036503395.1 Candidatus Limnocylindrales bacterium | reverse complement strand
CGCTGCACCTGCGTCTGCTGGGCCATCGCCTCGCTGACGAGGATGAGGTACGGGTCGCGCGTCCGGCGGAACGGCAGGTCCCGCCGCTCCCGCTCGTACCAGTCCAGTACCGCGGTCCGGAAATCGCGTAGACCGTCGCGCAGTGCCCCCGGCAGCCGCCGCGGCTCGCGCATCGTCACGGCCACGCCCCTACCGCGGATCCGTCCCGACGAACGCGTCGGCCGACACGGTCTCCTGCTCGGCCGGGATTGTCGCCCAGGCGATCGCCGCCGCGGCGAGGGCCGTCACGACGCCGAACAGGACCGCGACCGTGATCGACTGCGCCACGAGCCAGCCGGAGATCGCCGAGCCGATCGGGAAGCCGGTGAAGTTGAAGGCCATCGAGACCGCGAAGGCGCGGCCCATCCAGGCAGGGTCGGTCCGGCGCTGTCGCACGGTGAAGAGGCCGATGTCCATCGGGCCGTTGAGGAACCCGGTCAGGGCCATTGCCGCGAAGACCGGCAGGAGACCGTCGAAGGGCAGCAGGAGCAGGAGCGCAAAGCCGTAGCCGACCATCGGCCAGAGGAGCAGCTGGCGCTCGCGGCCGCGGCTGTCCCAGCGGCCGAAGAAGAAGGCCGCGACCATCCCGGCGAGCCCCGACGCCGCGTAGGCGAACCCGGCCATGGCCGCGCCCTCGTGGAGACGGTCGATGACGACGATCGGCACGACGATCGTCGTCATCCCGCCGGCCAGGTTGAGGGTCGAGATCGACAGCCCGAGGCCGCGGAGGGTCGGGTTGCGCATCGTGTAGACGAGGCCGCGCCACGCGTCGACGAGCAGCCGCCCCGACGACGGCGCGTCCGTCGACGGATCGGGGATGCCGATCAGCGTCACGGCCGCGAGGAGCAGGAGCCCGGCGACGACGAGGAGGGCCGCCGCACCGCCGATCACCTGGACGATCGCGCCGGCGATCGGCGGACCGAGCAGCGTCGCGACGACGTAGCCGTTCGAGTCGACCGCGTTGGCCCGCTCCCACAGCGGCCTCGGAACGAGGATCGGCAGCAGGCTCCTCAGGCCGGCGGTGCTCAGCGGCGTCGTCAGCGACGAGGCGGCGGAGATCGCCACGAGGAGCGGCGCCGTCAGGGTGCCGCCGATCGCGAGCCAGGCGATGACCGCGAGCGAGATCGCGCCGACGACGTAGTCGAGCACGACCAGCCGGCTTCGGCCGTGGCGGTCGAGGAGCGCGCCGGCGATCGGCGAGACCACGAGGCCCGGGAAGATGCTGACGAACGTCACGATCCCTGCGAGCTCCGGCGAGCCGAACCGGTCCAGCGTGAAGAGCACGAGCGCAACGCTCAGCATCCCGCCGCCGATCCGGGCGATGGTCATGCCGAGCAGCACGCGGCCGATCGAGGGCACAGCGAGGAGCGCCCGGTACGACGGGCGGACCGGCTCGGCCGGTGCTGATGCGTCGGGAAGGGGGCTCGTCACCGACCCGCGACGCTACCAGAGGCGGGCCTTCATTCCGCGCCGGAACCGGCTCGCTTCCTCCTGGATACTCGCTTTCTCGTGGATACCGGCCCGGCTGGTGCTACGAGACGTCGGACGTGCCCGGCGGCGACGTCGATGCTCGCCGAACAGGCGCTTCCTCCCGCATACCAACCCGGGTAGTGCTACGCGTGTTCCGGCGGCGCAAGGGCCCGTCGACGGCCGCTTATCACCAGCCTGGCTGGTGGTGAGGACTGCGAACGAGCCGTCGAGGCGCGGAACACTACCGGGGCTGGTATTCGAGAAGCTGCGCGGCCGCGCTCCGCCGCCGCCGCGCGGCCGCCGCCGCGCTCCGCCGCCGCCGGGCCGTGAAGCGGCGCCTCTTCCGCCGTTCCTTCTCCCCGGCCGAACGGATGGGCCGAGGGGTCCGTTGGCTCCCGCGTTTCCTTCTCGAGCGCCGAACGCAACGCCCGCGCCCGCCCCAGCGGGCGGTGATGCGTTCGCCAAGCAGCGCGAACCGCCGGTGCCGCGGCGCCCGGCTTCCCCCGTCAGACCTTGAGCATCACGTGCTTGACGACCGTGTAGTCCTCGATCGCGTACATCGATTGATCCTTGCCGTAGCCCGATTCCTTGAAGCCGCCATGCGGCATCTCCGAGACCAGGGTGAAGTGCTCGTTGATCCAGACGGTGCCGAACTGGAGGGCCTTCGCGACCCGCATAGCCCGGCCGATGTCGGCCGTGAAGACGGAGGACGCGAGCCCGAACCGGACGTCGTTCGCCCAGGCGATCGCCGTCTCCTCGTCGCTGAACCGCTGGACCGTCGTGACGGGCCCGAAGACCTCGTCCTGGACGATCTCGCTCTTCTGGTCGGGGCCGGCGATGACCGTCGGGGCGTAGTAGTGGCCCGGGCGGTCTGGTCGCGTCCCGCCGACGACGACCTCGCCGCCGTCGGCCGATGCTCGAGCGCGCTCGACCATGCCTTCGACCTTGTCGGCCTGGGACCTGGCGATGAGCGAGCCGATCTCGACCTCGCCCTCGGCCGGGTCGCCGTACGTGATCTGGCCGACCTGGTCGGAGAGCTTCGCGACGAAGTCGTCGTAGACCTTCGGGCCGGCGATGATCCGGGTGGCCGCCGTGCAATCCTGGCCGCCGTTCCAGTAGCCGAAGTAGCGGATCTGCTCCGCGACGTAGTCGAGATCCGCGTCGTCGAACACGAGCACCGGCGCCTTGCCGCCGAGCTCGAGGTGGAGGCGTTTGACGGTGTCCGCGGCGAGCTTGGCGATCTTCTTGCCGGTGTCCGTGTCGCCCGTCACGGAGACCATGCCGATGCCGGGATGGCCCACGAGCGCGGGCCCGACCTCGTCGCCGGTGCCCGTGATCACGTTGAGGACGCCCGGCGGCAGGATCTCCGCCGCGATCTCGCCCAGGACCAGCGCGGTCAGCGGCGTCCGCGCGGACGGCTTGAGCACGACCGTGTTCCCCGCCGCGAGCGCGGGCCCGACCTTCCAGCCGGCCATCATGATCGGGTAGTTCCAGGGGGCGATCGACGCGACGACCCCGACCGGGTCGCGCCGGATCATCGAGGTGTGGCCGGCGAGGTATTCGTTGACCGCCTTGCCCTCCATGACCCGACAGGCGCCGGCGAAGAAGCGCAGGTTGTCGACGACGACCGGCACCTCCTCGATCGCCGCCTGGGTCGGCTTGCCCGCGTTTCGCGACTCGAGCCGCCCGATCTCGTCGGCCCGCGCCTCGATCGCGTCGGCGAGCTTGAGGAGGGCGAGGCTCCGATCCTGCGGCGTCGAGTCCTTCCAGCCGTCGTCCCAGGCCTTCTGGGCCGCCTTCACCGCGCGGTCGACGTCTTCCGGTCCGGAGCGCGGGACGCGCGCGATCACCTGCCCGTTCGCCGGGTTCTCGACGTCGATCGTCTGACCCGAGGCGCTGTCGACCCAGCGGCCGCCGATCAGCTGCTGCTTCGTCTCGACCTTCTCGAGCACCTCGGTCATGGCTGGATCCTCCTCGGCGGTTTTGGCGCGATCGGTCGCGCGTTCGCTGTCGTCTCGTTCGTGGGCCTCGGATTGTGCGCCCGGTCCCCGCTGGCCGCCATCGCGCGAGCGCCGTACGGAACGAGCGCGGCGCCGCACGGAACGAGCGCGGTCGGAGGTCGGCGGCCGGCGGCCCGGCACCGACCGGTTTTCCTTCCAATGCGCGCCGCAGGAGCAGTAGACACACGTGGCCGGCGATATCGGGCTTCGAAGCACCGGGAGTTGGGCACAAACGTGAAACGCGGCCACCGATTCGACCCCGCCGTCGGGTGCGAGTGCTCCTAACGCTCCTGGGGCGTGCGCATGAATGGATTCCGGCGCGGCGGGTCCTCTCGACCGAGCTCCGGCCGGGCGAGCTCGACTTCGGGCGGGAGTCGCGGTTCGATCCGGGCGCCCAGGTCGCCGAGCTGAGGGCGGCCATCGACGCGGCTCCGAAATCGAGGCGCTGGAGGCTCCGTTCGCGTGTCGGCGAGCGCGTGCCGTGGTAACACCTGCCCGAGGAGGTCGCGCACGGCCGGTAGGTAGCGGCTGCCACACGGGCGCGATCGGGAATGCTGGCGATGTCGGCTGCTGGTATGCGGGGAGCCTCGGGCGGCCCTCGCTATCAGCCGCGAGCAGCTGACGCGACCCCCGCACGCGCGCGCCGGCCAGCTCGATTGGTGCCGTCTACGAACCCGCGAGAAGGACGGCGCCGCCAACGTCAGACGACGCGCGACCTGGTCTCAACGAGCCGCTCGATGAGGTCGGCCGCGCGGACCGTGCCCGGCGAGGCCTGGAGGCGAGCCGAGAGCCTGTCGAGGCGGTCGCGCAGGCGGGCGTCCGCCAGGAGCCGGTCGATCGCCGCCGGCAGCTCGGCGTCCTCGAATGCGTACGTGTCGAGTCGGACGCCGAGCCCGAGCTCGTCGATCCGCTGAGCGTTGTCGTATTGATCCCAGAAGAGAGGCAACACGACCATCGGCCGGCCGAAATGGAGCGCCTCGGTCGTGGTGTTGTTGCCGCCGTGCGTGATGACTACGTCGACCTGGGGCACGATCGTCGGCTGCGGCAGGAACTCGGCACCGACCATGTTGGGGGCCAGGCGGAGCAGCTCGTGCTGGGGTCCCATCGACACGATCACGCGGTGGCGGGTCTGGCCCAGGACGTCGATCAGGCGCTGCATCAGCCCGACGTCGGCGGATCCGAGCGAGCCGAGCGAGAGGTAGACGAGCGGACCCTCGGTCGACGCGAGCGGCTCGGGGAGATCCCACGAGCCTTCGGTCGCCCGAACACACGAATCGAGCCGGTGCCAGGTCGGTCCGAGGGGGACGGCGCGCTCGTAGTCCGCCTCGGCCGGGTAGAC
>DASXWX010000405.1:0-5954 GCA_036503395.1 Candidatus Limnocylindrales bacterium | reverse complement strand
CGCGCGAGCGAGCCGGATCGGCCGTCCACTCGATCGCGACGGCTCCCGAGGTGAAGCCGGCCCCGAAGGCGACGATGACGATCCGATCGCCCATCGCGACCCGGCCGGAGTCAACCGCCTCGGCCAGGGCGATCGGCACGGATGCGGCTGACGTGTTCCCGTAGCGATCGAGGTTGACGAAGAACTTCTCCATCGGCAACCCGAGGCCCTTGGCGACGGCCTCGATGATCCGGACGTTGGCCTGGTGCGGGATGAACAGGTCGACGTCGGCGGGTTCGAGGCCGGCCTTGGCGATGGCCGCGAGCGCCGACGAGGCGAGCGTCCGCGTGGCGAAGCGGTACGTCTCCCGCCCCTCCATCCGGATGAAGTGCTCGCCGCGGGCGACCGTCTGCGCGGACGGCGGGCTCTTCGCGCCGCCGGCCGGCAGCCAGATCATGTAGGCACCCTGCGGCTCGGTGGTCAGCTCGAAGCCGAGACCGCCGCCCGGCTCGTCCGCCGCCGACAGCACGACGGCCCCGGCACCGTCGCCGAAGAGGATGCAGGTGCTTCGATCGGTGTAGTCGAGGAAGCGGGTCAGGAGCTCCGAGCCGATCACCAGCACGTGGCGGGCCATCCCGCTCGTGATGTAGGCCTGCGCGGTCGCGTAGCCGTAGACGAACCCCGAGCACGCTGCCGCGACGTCCATCGCGTAGGCGCGGCTGTTGCCGATCGCCTCCTTGACGAGGGCTGCGGTCGACGGCATCCAGTAGTCCGGCGTGAGGGTCGCGAGGAGGATCACGTCGATGTCGTCCGGCTCGAGCCCGGCGACGCGGATCGCCCGGAGCGCAGCCACTGCCCCCATCGACGCCGTCGTCTCGTTCGCGGCAGCGACTCGTCGCTCCCGGATCCCCGTTCGCGTTCGGATCCAGTCGTCCGACGTGTCGACCATTCGCTCCAGGTCGCCGTTCGAGAGGACCTGGGCGGGCGCGTAGCGGCCCCAGCCGGTGAGGTGGGCGTACGCCGCGGGCTCCGTCACAGGGGTTCGACCTCGATGAGCGACTGCCTGGCCTTCACGAGCGTGCCGCTCTCGGCGACGACGCGAACGACCCGTCCCGCCAGGTCGGACTTGATCTCGTTGAACAGCTTCATCGCCTCGATCAGGCCGATCACCTGGCCGACGGCCACCTGCGACCCGACCGCGACGTACGGCGCGGAGCCCGGTGCCGGCGCGGTGTAGAAGATCCCCGTGAGCGGCGCCTTGATCGTCGGGGCTTCGGCCTCGCCCGCCGTCGCGTCGGCAGCGCCCGCGGTCGCCGGCCCGCCCGCGGGACTGACGCCTGCCCCGGCGGCGCCGGCGACCGGCGCAAAGGCCGTCGCCTTGCGGAGGACGATCCCGGTCCCCGCGACCTCGACCTCGAGCTCGACGAGATCGCTCCGGTCGAGCGTCTGCGAGAGCGCGTCGACGAGCGCCACGAGCGAGGCCGTCTCGTCCTCGTCGTCCATGGCCGGTGCCGATCCCGCAGCGGTCGTCTCGGGGTCGTCGCTCACGGCTCGAACCTGGCGAAGAGGAGCGCGCTGTTCTGGCCACCGAAGCCGAACGAGTTGGAGAGCGCGATCCGGACGTCGGCGTCGCGGGCGCTGCCCGCCACGATGTCGAGGCCCGCGGCCGCCGGGTCCGGGTCGACGAGGTTGAGCGTCGGCGGGATGCAGCCCGTGCGGATCGTCTGGATCGTGGCCACGGCCTCGATCGCGCCCGCTGCCCCGAGCGTGTGACCGATCATCGATTTGTTGGCGGTGATCGGAACGTCCGTGGCCCGGTCGCCGAAGATCGTTCGAACGGCCTCGAGCTCGGCGCGGTCGCCCTCGGGCGTCGACGTAGCGTGGGCGTTCACGTGGTCGATCGCCGACGGTTCGATGCCGGCCTTCTCGATCGCCCGCCGCGCGGCACGGACGGCGCCGATTCCCCCGGGCGCCGGAAGCGTGATGTGCGAGGCATCGGCGGTGGCGCCATAGCCGATGATCTCGGCGAGCGGCTCCGCACCCCGGGCCTGCGCGTGCTCGAGCGCCTCGAGGATGAGGACGGCGGCACCCTCGCCGATCACGAACCCGTCACGGCCCTGGTCGAACGGCCGGGAGGCCTCGGTCGGCGCGTCGTTGCGGGTGGACAGCGCCTGCATCGAGTCAAAGCCGGCGACGACTGCCTCGTGAATCCCGGCCTCCACGCCGCCGGCCAGCATCACGTCGGCGTCCTGACGTCGGATCGTCTCCCACGCCTCGCCGATCGCGTGGCCGCCGGTCGCGCAGGCCGAGACCGTCGCAAAGTTCGGGCCCGTGGGACCGAACGAGATCGCGACCTGCCCGGACCCGACGTTCGCGATCCCGAACGGGATGAAGAACGGGCTGATCCGGTCGGGCCCCCGCTCCGCCATCAGCAGAACATTGTCGAACAGCGTCGAGACGCCGCCCAGGCCCGAACCGAGGATGACGCCGGTCCGCTCGGCCAGCTCGCCCTCCATCCGGCCCTCGAAGCCCGCGTGGTCGAGCGCCTCGCGCGCGGCGACGAGCCCGAGCTGGATGTAGCGGTCCATCCGCCGCAGGTCCTTGCGGTCGAGCACGCCGGATGCGTCGAAGTCAGGGACCTCGCCGGCGATCCTCGAGTCGATCCGGGACGGATCGAAGGTCTGGATCGTGCGGATCCCCGAACGCCCGGCCACCAGGCCGTCCCACGTCGCCCGGACACCCTGGCCGAGCGGCGTGGCGGCGCCCATCCCGGTGACGACCACTCGTCGCGTCATCGGACCAGCTTGCCCGTCCGGACCGTCGCGGCACGGTAGACGTCCCCCGGGAGGCCGCGCGCGCTGATCGCGTTGGCCACGCTCAGGGCGTCGAATTCCGTCCGCCTGATCTCGGCCGTCGCCTCGCCGTCGTCGCTGATCGTGACCAGCCCCCAGCTCGCGGTCGGGTCGCCGTCGAAGACGTAGCCGGCCGAGCCGTCGTTGATGATCACCTTCCAGCCGAGATCGCGGATCTCGGGGACGTGGGTGTGGCCGCAGCAGATGATCCGCGCGTCGGTCCGGGCGACGCGCTCGTAGATCACGGTCGGGTCGAGGGCGCCGTCGAAGCCCTGGGTCTGCGATCCGGGCGAGGCATGGCAGGCGAGCAGGAGGGTGTCCTCGATTCGGAGGCGTCGCTCGGCCGGCAACCGGCGAAGCCAGTCGAGCTGCTCGTCGGAGAGCTCGTCGTTGGCCCACTCGGCGGCCGCTCGATAGCTGTCGGGGACGCCGTCCGTGAAGCCGGGGAACGCCGCGCTGTAATCGAAGTCGGCGACGGCGACGTCGGTGTTGCCCTGGACGACGAGCGCGCCGTCCGATTCCAGGGCTCGGAGGGCGTCGACGGTCGCACCGGGCTCGGGGCCGTTGAGGACGTGGTCGCCGCAGATCATGATCGCGTCGGGCTTCGCCGCCTTGACCGCCTTTCGGACCGCCTCGAGCGCCGCGACGTTGCCGTGAACGTCGGAGAGGACCGCGATGCGCGCGGTCATCGCAGGACGCCTTCCGGCGGGATGATGAAGCTGATGATTGCCGTACAGGCGACCTCGCCGTCCACCGAGGCCACGCCCCGGCCGCGCCCGAACCGCGACCCGAGCTTGTCCATCGTGACGTCGAGGCGGAGCGTGTCGCCCGGCACGACGATCCGCTTGAAGCGCGTCTCGTCGATGCCCGCGAACAGACCGATCCGGTCGCCGAAGCCCGGCTGCTTCGCCACGTAGACCGCCATGGTCTGGGCCAGCGCCTCGACCTGGAGCACGCCCGGCATGACCGGCAACCCGGGAAAGTGACCCTGGAAGAACCATTCGGTCGCGGTCACGGCCTTGAGGCCGGCGATGTGCTGCGCGTCCGGGTCGTACTCGACGATCCGATCGACGAGCAGGAACGGCCACCGGTGCGGGATGAGCGCCTCGATCTCGCTCGTGGTGTGGACGACAGCATTCGGCGCCGCGGACGGCGGGGACGGCGGGGACGGCGCGGTCTGGGTTTCGGTCATCGGCGAGTGGGCTCCGTTGGGCGTCGGTTCAGCGGATGGGTTCGGACGTCACGGCGCCGCGACGCCGGCGAGGAAGGCGCCGGGCCCGACGCGATCGAGCAGGTTCGTCGTCATCCGGCCGTCGACGAACACGTCGGACTCGACGAGCGCGCGGTGGATCGCGAGGTTCGTCGGCAGCCCGTCGATGAGCATCTCGTCGAGGGCGGCCCGCGCCCGGGCAATCGCCGCGGTCCGGTCCGCGCCCCAGACCACGAGCTTGCCGAGAAGGGAATCGTAGTACGGCGGCACGTCGTAGCCGGCGTAGACGTGGCCGTCCCAGCGGACGCCCGGGCCGCCCGGGACGACCAACCGCTCGATCGTCCCGGCGCTCGGCCGGAAGTCGTGCTCGGGATCGTCGGCGTTGATCCGGAACTCGATCGCGTGGCCGCGGCTGGTGACGTCGGACTGGCCGAAGCCCAGCGGCTCGCCGGCGGCGATCCGGATCTGGGTGGCCACCATGTCGATTCCCGTCAGCACCTCGGTCACGGGATGCTCGACCTGGATCCGGCAGTTGATCTCGATGAAGTAGAAGCGGCCGTCGCGGTCGACGAGGAACTCGAGCGTGCCGACGTTCTCGTAGCCGGCCGCGACGATCGCCCGGATCGCCCGCTCGCAGAGCTCTGTCCTGGACGCCGGGTCGAGGGCCGGTGTCGGCGCCTCCTCGAGGATCTTCTGGTGGCGGCGCTGGACCGAGCAGTCGCGCTCGCCGAGGTGGACGCCTCGGCCGAAATGGTCGACCGCCACCTGGACCTCGACATGGCGGTTCTCGTCGAGCCACTTCTCGAGATAGACCGAGTCGTCGCCGAAGGCGGCCTTGGCCTCGGAGCGGCAGACCGCGAGCGAGCCCTCGAGCTCGCGCGGCGTCCGGACCATTCGCATCCCCTTGCCACCGCCCCCCGCCGACGGCTTGATCAGGACGGGATAGCCGATGGCCTCGGCCTGCTCGAGCGCGTCGAGCTCGTCGCGGACGATGCCCGACCCGGGGATGGTCGGCAGGCCGTGGGCGGCCAGCAGGCGGCGGGTGGCGTCCTTCGACGCGAAACGCTCGAGGACGTCGGCGGGCGGGCCGACGAAGACGATGTCATGGGCTCGAACGGCCTCCGCGAACGCGGCGTCCTCCGACAGGAAGCCGTAGCCCGGGTGGATCGCGTCGCAGCCGGTGGCGAGGGCGGCGGAGATGAGCGCGGGAGCCGAGAGATAGCTTCGCCGGGCGTCGGCCGGACCGATGCAGATCGCCTCGTCAGCGAGCTGCGCGGCGAGCGTGTCGCGGTCGGCCTCGCTGTAGGCGACCACGGCCTCGATCCCCATCGTGCGACAGGCGCGCAGAATCCGAAGCGCGATCTCGCCGCGGTTTGCGATCAGGATCCGATCGAACACTCAGCCCTCCCCCGCACCGGCCGGCGTCGAACCGGCGCCGCTGGCGGTGCTCGTGCCGCTCGTGCCGCTCGCCCGCTCGAGCTCCACGAGCGGCTGCCCGTACTCGACGGCCTCGTCGGCCTCGACGAGGATGGCCATCACGATGCCATCGGCGGGCGCGACGACCTCCTGCGGAACGCCGAGCAGGTCCACGGTACCGAGCCGGTCGCCTTCGCGGACGCGCGCCCCACGCCGGAGCTCGCGGCCCGGCCGGAACGGTCCGACCGAGGGCGACGTGGCGATGACGCGGAAGCGGTCCTCGGGCGATTCGGCCTCTCGCCGCGGAGACCGGGCCGGATGCGCCGTGGTCGGACCGCTGCCGTTCGACCGATCGTGGCGGGCGACGGGGTCGGTGAGGGCCGCCCGATCGGCGCGCTCCGACCGGTCCGGGCTTCGCTCGCCGCGATCGGACCCTCGCCGCCGCCCCGAGGGCGCGTCCGACGATGACCCCGCCGGCCCCGCTGCCCGGCGAACGC
>DASXWX010000404.1:0-9408 GCA_036503395.1 Candidatus Limnocylindrales bacterium | reverse complement strand
CACGGCCGGAACGAGACCCAGTCGTCGGGCGCGATCACGTCGAGGTCCGGCCGCTCGTGCTCGACGCACTGGGTGTAATGGAGCGCCTCGCCCGCGTCCCAGTAGGTGAAGAGGATCGCGTCCGGGGGGAGGAGCGCGTGGACCTCGTCGACGAACGCGGTCGGCGTCGTGTCGGCGGCCAGGTCGTGGTTCGGAAGCTCGATCGCGCCGGCGAGGAGCGGCACCGCGAGGGCGAGCGGGACGAGCGTGCGCCACCACCACGTCGATCGTTCGAGCGCCGCGACGATCGCCTCGAGCCCGAGCGCGAGCCAGATCCCGACAGCCAACCAGGCGACGAGCAGGTAGTGCGGCAGGTCGCCTCGATAGCCGACGAAGACCCAGACCGTCACCGCGAAGAGGCCACCGGTGACGAACGCGGCCCAGCCGTCGCGCCGGGCGAGCGCCACGACGCCCACCGCGGCGAACACGAGCGGGACCAGCGTGGCCTCGCCGACGGCGTACCCGAGGAGACCAGGCAGATCGCGGACGATCGCGACCAGCGTCCCCGGTGAGCTGATCTCGACGTCGCGTTGATAGGCGACTCCCGTCACGTGGTTCCAGATCCCCTCCCACGTCCGGAGGGCCGGATAGTCGGTCGGACCGGAGAGGGCGACACGCAGCGGGATGAACAGGTAGACGACGAGCCCGAGGCATGCGAGCAGACCCGCGAGCGGGAGGATCCCGGGCCGGCGATCCAGCCGCCGCCGCCCGGCCCAGACGACCGACGGGACGAGGACGGCGAGGGCGGGGATCGCGAGGACGTGGTTGGCGATCGCCAGTCCGCCGACGAGGCCGCCGAGGAGGAGGTCGCGGTCCGAGCGGCCGAAGGCGGGATCCCGGCAGCCGTCGCGCCAGCGGACGGCGAGCAGCAGGAGCAGCGCCACGAGGAAGAGGTGGAAGCCGTTGACCTCGGCGACCGTTGCGGCGTCCCACACCGTGCCCGTCACCACGAGCGTCATCCCGCCGGCGAGTGCGAGCAGCGGACGTGCACCGAGGCGGGCGGCGACGAGCGTCGCGATCGCGGCCGCGCCGGCCACGACCACCGCCGCGAAGAGGTTCATCCGCCAGGCGACCGACCCGAAGGGCTCGATGAACAGCCACAGACGCCCGACGAGGATGAAGAGCGGATAGCCCGTCGGATGCGGCACCTCGAGCAGGGCGGGCGCGGTCTGCATCTCGGCCCAGTCGCCGAAGGCGACGCCAGGCAGAAGCGTCGGGACGTAGACGATGAGGCCAAACGCGAAGGAGCCGAGAGCCGCCGCTCGGACGGCGTCGACGCGGCCGGCGAGCGCGGCGAGAGCGGCAGCCGCCGGCAGCCGTGACCGTGCGCCGGCTCTGGCGACGGCCACGGCCGGCGGTCAGGCCGCGGTGGGCAGGTCGAGGTCGCAGGCGACGTCGACCGGGGCGCATTCGCGGCAGAGGACGCCGCCGTCCTCCACCAGCCCCGCGCCGCGCAGCCGCAGCCGGCGTCCGCAGGCGTCGCACTCGACGACGCGATCGGCGGTCGTTCGCTTGCTCGTCTCGGTCATGCCCACACCATACGGGCCGTGGCGTCACGGAGCGCGCGCACGCCGCACCCGGAGCGTTGCCGCTCCGTTGCGCACGGCCCGTGACCTACCTGACAGGTTCCGTCAGGCTCGACGGCGCTCGCCCTATCATCGGTGGATGCGAGCAAGTCGTCTCGTCAACGTCCTGTTGCTGCTCCAGACGCGCGGCGGGCTGACCGCGGCCGAGCTCGCCCGCGAGCTCGAGGTCTCGGTCCGGACGGTCTACCGCGACGTGGAGGCGCTCGCTGAGGCGGGCGTCCCGATCTACGCCGAGCGCGGGCCTCACGGCGGTGTCCGGCTCGTGGACGGCTACCGGACGCGGCTGACGGGTCTGACCGCGGACGAGGCCGAGGCGCTGTTCCTGTCCGGGCTGCCCGGGCCCGCGGCCGAGCTCGGGCTCGGCACGGTCGTCGCGGCTGCCCGCCTCAAGGTGCTCGCCGCGTTGCCGCCCGAGCTGCGGACCCGCGCCTCCCGGATCAACGAGCGCTTCCATCTCGACGCACCCGGCTGGTTCCACCACGGCGAGGCGCTGCCGCATCTCGGCACGCTCGCCGAGGCCGTCTGGGAGTCACGCCGCGTCGCAATCGGGTACCGGCGGCCCGGCGCCGACGCGTCGGTTCTCCGCCGGGTCGAGCCCCTCGGGCTCGTCCTCAAGGGCGGCGTCTGGTACCTGGTCGCGCGGAGCGGCGGCCAGGAGCGGACCTACCGGGTCTCGCGGATGACGGAGGTCCGACCAGAGCCGGAGCAGTTCGAGCGGCCCGAGGGCTTCGACCTCGCCGCGTACTGGTCGGCGTCGATCAGCGCCTATGAGGGCGAGCAGCCCGACACCGAGATCCTGCTTCGGGTGGATCCCGCGAACCTCGCGGCGGTCACGGACCTGATCGGCCCGAGCCGGTTCGACGTCGTCGGCCCGGAGCTGCCGGGCGGCGCGATCCTGGTGCGGGCGCGCTTCGCCTGGGACGACGAGGCGATCACCGCGCTCTTCCGGCTTGGCTCGCGGGTCGAGCTCGTGGGATCCGATGCGATCCGGGCTCGGCTGCTGCGGATGGCTCGGACGGCGCTCGACCAGCACGGCCGCGCCGACGAGGGAGCGACCGGCGCCGACGACGGAGCGACCCCCGACGACGCGCCGCCGGACGCGGCGCCGTCCCCGAACCAGACGGCCGACGCGGAGGAGCTGGCCCTCACCTCGGCCGGCTGAGCCGCGGCATGGGCCGGCCGCCACGCGGGTCAGGCCCGACCGCCGCCGCCGATCCAGCGCCCGATGCGGTCGCCGAGCGTCCGTCGATGAACGCGGCCGGTCCGGACCGCGCGGAGGAGCTCCGACCGCCGGAGGGCACGGCGACGCTCGTCCTCGATCATCTGCAGGAGCTCGATGCTGGACATGGCGTCCCCTTTCCCCGTCGTTTCGTGGTCCCGTTCGTCGGCCACCACAGTAGGCCGAGAACCTGACAGGTGCTGTCCGTTATCCGGTGCGTCGGACCGCGCCGTCACGGTCCGGACGTGACCGCTACGATCGGCCTCGTGACGACGGCCGGCGACCTCCTCCACACCGTCGGGCTGGCCGCCGACGGACTGGCCCTGCTCGGTCGGCCGGTCACGTCGAGCCGGCCGGGGGTCTACCTGGTCGAGCTGGCGGGGCCCCTGCCGACCGCACCGATCGAGCTGACCACGATCGGCAAGTGGATCGAGCGCGTCGCGACCCTCCGCCTCGACGGCGCGCGGCCGACCTCGCGGGCCCTCCGCGCCCGGCTCGAGTCGTTCTGGGTGCCGAGCGCGACGGTTCTGTACGTCGGGGTCGCCGAGCGGACGCTTTCCGGCCGGATCCGGGCACTCACCGAGCAGGTCCTCGGCGACCCTCGGCCGCATCCTGCGGGCCAGTGGCTCAAGGCGCTGTCGGTGACCGGGCTGCGGGTGCGGTGGGTCGAGACCGACGCCGCAGAGGAGTACGAGGACGCGCTTCTCGACGCGTTCGCGGCGGCCGTGCCGGGAACCGAGCGGGACGCCCTCCACGATCAGGCCGTCGTGCTGCCGTTCGCGAACCTTCGCCGCAGCACCGGCGAGCGGAAGGCGACCGGCATCACCGGGTCCACGCTCCCCCTCGACCGCCCCACTCCCGCGCCGCCGACGCACGTCGTCGACGTGCCCGCCGGCGACGCCGACGGCGCCCGGACGGAGGAACGGGGTAGCGGGATCAGGCGCCGGACGAACGTCCTGCCTCCGACCACGCGTCCGGCTCCCGCCGCGCGTCCCGCTCGGGCCGCTCGCCCGGCCCGTTCGCCTCGGCCCGCTCCCGCCGCCGCGGCAGGGCCGCCCGCTGCCGACCCGACCCGCCTGACCGCCGACGGTCTCGAACGCCTCCAGGCCGAGCATGACGAGCTCACGCGAGTTCGGCGGCCCGAGGTCGTCGACCGGATCCGTCGGGCGCGTGAGCTCGGCGACCTCCGCGAGAACGCCGAGTACCAGGCGGCGCGCGAGGAGCAGTCGTTCCTGGAGGGTCGGATCCAGGCGCTCGAGGCGAGGCTGCGAACCGCGGTGGTGGTCGAGGCCGGCTCGGACGGCGCGTCGGGCGGTGGGGCCACGCTCGGATCGACGGTCCGGATCGAGTCGGACGGTGACGAGCTCGTCTTCACGCTCGTCGGCCCCGCCGAGTCTGCGCCCGCGTCCGGCCGCATCTCGGACGCGTCGCCGGTCGGACGCGCACTCGTCGGCGCGCGGGCCGGCGACGAGGTGACCGTTCGGACACCGCGAGGCGAGGTCCGCTACCGGGTGCTGGCGGTCGAATAGCTTCCCGCGACGCGGTCGCCGCGCGCGACGTGCGAGGCATCTGCCACGTTCGACGTCGCGACTCCGGGTGATCGCCTGACGTCGAATCGGGCACGATGCCCCGACTCAAGGGAGGACACGATGACCTTCAACCCGAATGCGCGCCTCGATCCGTCGCAGGTCGAGAGCGGCCGGCGCGGCCGGTTGTCGGCGGGGCTCGGCGGCAGCCCGGTGATCGTCGGCGGCGGCGGGCTGGGCCTCGTCGTGACGATCCTGCTCCTGGTCCTCAACAGCGGGCTGCTGGGCGGCACCACGAGCGGGATCTCGAGCGGCGGCGGGGTCTCGAGCTCCTTCGGCACCGACTGCACCAGCGGCGCCCAGGCGAACCAGCGCGAGGACTGCCGGATCGTCGGGTTCGTGAACAGCGTCCAGGCCTACTGGAAGGACGAGTTCGCGGCCAGCAACGAGTCGTACGAGGACGCGACCACGGTCGTGTTCAGCGGCCAGACCGACACCGGCTGCGGGCCGGCGACGACCGACGTCGGACCCTTCTACTGCCCGAACGACCGACATGTCTACCTCGACGTCGGCTTCTTCGACGAGCTCAAGACGAAGTTCGGCGCCCAGGGCGGGCCGCTCGCCCAGGGGTACGTCATCGCCCACGAGTACGGCCACCACGTCCAGGACCTCCTCGGCCTGCTTTCGGCGGGCGGCGGCGGCCAGGGCGCCAACAGCGAGTCGGTTCGGACCGAGCTGCAGGCGGACTGCTTTGCGGGTGTCTGGATCGGCCACGCCGCGGATACGGGCTTCCTCGAGCGGCCGACGGACGCCCAGATCGCCGACGCGCTCGATGCGGCCTCGGCGGTCGGCGACGACCGGCTGCAGCAGGAGTTCGGGAACGGTGTCAACCCCGAGACGTGGACCCACGGCTCGTCGGCCCAGCGTCAGCACTGGCTCACCGTCGGCTTCCAGACGGGCGACCCGTCCCAGTGCCAGCCGTAGGAACCTGACGCGGTTCGACACGGCCCCGGGGCATGATCGACGCATGAGCCCAGCGACAAGCCGGCGGCGAGCCGGGGCGGCGAGAGAGGAGACGGCCGCCGCCGCGCGCCGAACCCTCGAGACCCGGGCCGAGGACCTGGATCGACCGCACGACCCCGGCTACGAGATTGCCGCCGAGCGCGCTGTGGGCCTGCCGGACGACGTCGCGAGCGAGCCGATCGAGGTTCGCACGAACGGGGGCCGGGGCCCCGGGCTCGTCCGGGTGGGGACGGCCAGCTGGACGGACCCGACGATGACCGCCGCCGGCGTCTTCTATCCGAGCGCGGCCGACACGGCCGAGGAACGGCTCGCCTACTATGCCTCGCGCTTCCCCGTCGTCGAGGTCGACGCGACCTACTACGCGCTGCCGCAGCGGCGGACGGCCGAGCTGTGGGTGGAGCGGACGCCGCCCGACTTCACCTTCGACGTCAAGGCCCACGCCCTGCTGACCGGACAGGGCACCGAGACGCGACGGCTGCCGAAGGCGCTCCGCGAGTCGCTCCCTGACGGTCTCTCGTCGAAGCCGCGGGTCTACCTCAAGGACCTGCCCGCCGAGCTCGCCGGCGAGGTCTGGCGGGCGTTCGCCGACGGGGTCGAGCCGCTTCGCGAGCACGGCCAGCTCGGGGCGATCTTCCTCCAGTACCCGAAGTGGTTCTTCACCTCGTCCGAGAACCGCGACGCGATCCGGGAGGCGAAGGGGCGGCTGGGCGAGCTCGGGCTTCCGGTTGCGGTCGAGTTCCGCAACGCGAGCTGGTTCAACGAGAAGAACATCGAGCGGACCCTGCGATTCCTCGAGGACGAGCACGTCCCGCTGGTCATGGTCGACGCGCCCCAGGGCACGAAATCGAGCGTCCCACCGATCGTGGCCGCCCCGTCCCCTGATCTCGCGGTCGTCCGGTTCCACGGCCGGCGTGCGGCCACGTGGGAGGCGTCGGGCGTGACCCCGGTCGAGCGGTTCCGGTACCTCTACGACGAACGTGAGCTCGAGGAGTGGGTGCCGCGGATCCGCGAGGCGGCCGCGCAGGCGCGCGAGACCCACGTCCTGATGAACAACTGCTACGGCAACTACGGCGCGACGAACGCGCTCGAGCTGGCGGCGCTCCTCCGCGACCTCGACGTCGACGACTGACGCGGCGCGGCGCGAACCGACACGCGCTTGCGACGACGCCCTCGGCGGGAGATCGTGCGTTCGTCGCTGCCGTACGCCGACGCTCCGCGGACCATTTGCGGAGGAGCTTCGATGCAGCAGAACGACGACCGCCACGAGAACCGGGAGCGCGAGGGCGGCGAGCGCGGCGAGGGCCGGCCCACCGGCACAACCGAGAGCACGCGGTCGGGCGCGGAGGGCCGCCCGGCGGAGGTCCGCCACGCGGACACGACTTCCAGGCCGGATGCCGACGCGATGCCGACCGAGGACACGGTCGACCGTGGCGGCACTCCCGACACGGAGCACCAGCCCGGCGGCGACCTCTAGGCGTTGGCCCGCCGGACCTCCGGCATGATCGACGAGTGCACGAGGTGGTCGTCGGGCTGATCATCGACGGTGGACGCGAGGACGTCTGGGCGGCCCTGACCGAGCCGGCTCGGCTCGCGAAGTGGTTCTGGCCGTGGCAGCCGTCGATCGACTTCAGCCCGTCGCCGGGCGCCGCCTACGCGTTCGAGGCCGAGCATCCCCAGGCGGGACGCCTGGCGGTCGACGGGCGGGTCATGGCGGTCGAGCCCGGCTCACGGCTCGCGCTCACATGGCGCTGGACGGACGAGCCGATGCCGCCGACGGAGGTCGAGATCCGACTCGCGGACGCTGACGGCGCGACGGAGGTCGTGGTCCGCCACCGGCGCATCGAGCAGGAATCGACCGCGGCCGACTACGAGCACGCGTGGACGGACATCCTGGCGCGACTGGCCGGCTACGTCGAGGGCACCGGGGCGGTCGAGCGCGACTGAGCCGCACGTACACTCCCGGGCGATGGTCCGGACGGTCGCCGCGACGCGCTATGTCATGCCGTTTCGCGAGGGCGGTTCCGTGCCCGGTCTCGTGGAGGGCGACGACGACGGGCTCTACGTCGTCAAGTGGCGCGGCGCCGGCCAGGGCGTCAAGGCGCTGATCTCCGAGCTGATCGTCGGAGAGCTCGGGCGAGCCCTCGGGCTGCCCGTGCCCGAGATCGTCCTGGTCGACCTCGATCCCCGCCTCGGCGCGGCCGAGCCGGACCCCGAGATCCACCAGCTGCTCGAGGGCAGCGGCGGCCTCAACGTCGGCCTCGACTTCCTGCCGGGGGCGCTGACGTGGAACGTCGCGGCCGACGCACCCCTCGCACCGTCACTGGCCGCTGAGATCGTCTGGTTCGACGGGCTCGTGACGAACCCCGATCGGACGCCCCAGAACCCGAACATCCTCGCCTGGCACGGCCGGCCGTGGCTCATCGACCACGGCGCCGCGCTCTACGTCCAACACACGTGGCGCGATCCCGACGGCCACGCCCGACAACCGTTTCCGCGGCTTCGCGACCACGTCCTCGCGGCCCAGGCCGGGTCACTCGCCGACGCGGATGCCCGGCTGGCGCCGATGGTGTCGACCGAGCTCGTCGACGCGATCGTAGGCGTCGTCCCGGACGAATGGCTCCTTGAGGACGCCCGGTTCGACGACGCCGCGGCCGCGCGCGCCGCGTACGTCCGGTATCTCGGCCGGCGGATCGATCCACCGCGACCGTTCCTCCGCGATCTCGAGACGGGCCGTGCCGCCTGAGGCGCCTACTGAGGCCGCCGCGTTCCAGTACGCGCTCCTCCGGGTGGTGCCACGGGTCGAGCGGGGCGAGGCCATCAACACCGGCGTGGTCCTGCTCTGCCGCCCGCGCCGATTCCTGGGAACGCGGATCAGCCTCGACGCCGAGCGACTCTCGGCGCTCGCACCGGACGCGGACGCGGAGGCGATCCGGGGCCATCTCGCGGCGATCGAGCGGGTCGCCGCCGGCGACCGCGACGCGGGCCCGATCGCACGGCTCGGACCGGCCGAGCGGTTCCACTGGCTGGTCGCGCCGTCGAGCACGGTCATCCAGCCGTCCGAGGTCCACACCGGCCTGACCGACGATCCGGCCGCCGAGCTCGACCGGCTGTTCGCGGCGCTCGTGCTCTAGCCGGCGCGCTCGGCCCGGCCGCCGGCCGAGCCCGCCGAGTGTCCGATGTGGTTGGCGTCAACCCGCGCGGTAGCGGCCGCGGCTGTGTCCCTCGACCCTTCCTGACGGTTCCCAGGCGCGGAGGGACGCCAATGTCATCGGAGACCCGGGCCGGTGGAAGCGGGGAGCGGAGCTACTCGATCTCGATGCGCTCGGGCTCGTCGTCCGGCCCGGGTGCCGTCCGGTCGATGCGGTCGATCCAGAAGTCGATGATCGAGCGGAGACCGAGCAGCTGGTGCCGGCCGGCCTGGCGGAAATGCTCGTTTGCCTCGGGCGGCATCACCCGGGCCATCATCGTCCGGCCGCGCTCCCGGAGGGTCACCCGCCGTTCGAGCCGGCCGAGGCGCGCCTCGAGCTCGGCGAGCCGGCCTTCGTCGCCCTCGCCGCGCGGTGTCATCATCTCCAGCCCCGCACTCGGGCCCGTCGTTCGTTCGCGTCGACTGCCGCTCATTCGCGTGCTCCTCCTGCTGTCGCCGCGGCGGACCGCGGCTCGAACTCGACGGCCAGGATCCGATCCTCCATCCTCGCCCTCGTCGTCCGCGCGCCGACCAGGGCACGTGGCAGGACGAGCGTTCGTCGCCAGCCGGCGGCCTGCAGCACCAGCTCGTCGCCGTGGCGCGACAGCTGGACCTGCTCCCGCGTGACGAACGGCAGCTCGACCCGGAGGCTCCAGCCCCGCTCGTTCCGGACGACCTGGTACGGCCGGCCGCGATAGTGCACCTCCAGCGGATCCTCGTCGCCGAAGAGCGATCGGCCGACCTCGCGCAGCCGGTCAACCCCGACCATCTCCCGGTCGAAGAACGGGATCGTCCGGACGGGAACGGGCCCGAACTCCTGCTCGACCC
>DASXWX010000403.1:0-2620 GCA_036503395.1 Candidatus Limnocylindrales bacterium | reverse complement strand
CGCGCGCATCGCGTCGACGTGCAGGTCGACCGGCCGCCGGCCGATGCGGTCGCCGCCCGGGGTGCTGATGATCACCCGCCCGAACCGCGCGAGGAGTGGCCCGAGGAGGATGAAGCTGGCGCGCATCTTGGCCGCCGCCTCGAGTGGCACGAACAGCCAGTCGACGTCGCCCGCCGCGACCTCGTAGACGTTCGGCTCGGGGTGGTCGATCACGACGCCGAGGTCTCGCAGGGTCTCGGCCATGACCCGCACGTCCTCGATCTCGGGCACGTTGGTGAACCGGCACCGCTCACCGGTGAGGGTCGCCGCGGCGAGGAGCTTGAGCGCCGCATTCTTCGAGCCGCTGATCCGAACGCGGCCCTCCAGGGGCTGGCCGCCCTCGATCCGGAACAGCTCGCGCTTCACCGGCTCCGGCCGGTATTCCCACTGAAACGGCCGTGCGTCAGCCATGGGATGCTCCGGGCGCCGAGGCGACGCCCCTGCGAGCCATCGGCGCGAGGATGTCAGCCATCGAGCTCACGTGCTCCCGAGGCGGCGGACGACGCTCGACGTGGCCATACGCCCGGGGCTACTCGCTCGTCGGCGACCGTCGCCGAGGTCCCTCTCGATAGCGCCGCTCGGCGACGCGGATCTGGAGCAGCGCCTGCTGGAGGGCGGCCTGGGCCGCGGCCAGGTCGGCCGGCTCCTTCGAGCCCTGCTCGAGTGCCCGCTCGGCCTCCTGTCGCGCCGCCTTCGCTCGCTCGACGTCGATCTCGGAAGCCATGTCGGCGGTCTCGGCGAGCACGACGACCTTGTCCGGGCGAACCTGGACGAAGCCGCCCATCACCGCGAAATACTCCCACTCGCCGCCCTTCTTCATCCGGAGCTCGCCGGCGCCGAGCGTCGAAACGAGCGGGGCGTGGTGGGGCAGGATCCCGAGCTCGCCCTCGGACCCGGGCACGATGACCTCGTCGACCTCGTCCGACACGACCAGCCGCTCGGGCGTCACGATCTCCAGCTGCAGCGGCATCTATCTCTCCCCCGCTGCCAGGACGTGACGCCGCCCGGCGGGGTGGCGGGCGGACGAATCGCCGCCGCCGCGCGCCTGCGCGCGAGGATGGCGATTGGGAGCCCGACAGGACCCCGCCGCTCGCGACGTCATTCGCCCTGCAGCCGCTTCGCGTTTTCGCGCACGTCGTCGATCGTGCCGGCGAGGAAGAATGCCTGCTCGGGCAGCGTATCGGTCTTGCCCTCGAGGATCTCCTTGAACGAGGCGACCGTGTCCCGGATCGCCACGTACTTGCCCTCGCGGCCGGTGAAGACCTCGGCGACGAAGAACGGCTGCGACATGAAGCGCTGGAGGCGTCGGGCACGGGCGACGGTCGCCTTGTCCTCCTCCGACAGCTCGTCGATCCCGAGGATCGCGATGATGTCCTGGAGGTCGCGGTAGCGCTGGAGGACGCGCTGGACCTCGCGAGCGGTGTCGTAGTGGTCCTGCCCGACGACGTTCGGATCGAGGACGCGAGACGTGGACGTCAGCGGGTCGACCGCGGGGTAGATCCCGAGCTCGGCGATCGAGCGCTCGAGGCGGATCGTCGAGTCGAGGTGGCCGAACGTCGTCGCCGGCGCCGGGTCGGTGTAGTCGTCGGCCGGGACGAAGACCGCCTGGAGCGAGGTGATCGAGCCCTTCTTCGTCGAGGTGATCCGCTCCTGGAGCGCGGCCATCTCGGTGGCGAGGTTCGGCTGGTAGCCGACCGCCGACGGCATCCGGCCGAGCAGCGCCGAAACCTCGGAGCCGGCCTGGGTGAACCGGAAGATGTTGTCGATGAAGAGGAGGACGTCGCGGCCCTCCTCGTCGCGGAAGTACTCGGCCATCGTCAGGCCGGTGAGGCCGACGCGCTGGCGGGCGCCGGGCGGCTCGTTCATCTGGCCGAAGACGAAGGCCGTCTTCTCGATGACCCCGGAGTCGGTCATCTCCTTGATCAGGTCGTTGCCCTCGCGGCTCCGCTCGCCGACGCCGGCGAAGACGGACACGCCCTCGTGCTCCTGGGCGACGTTCCGGATCAGCTCCTGGATGATGACGGTCTTGCCGACGCCGGCACCGCCGAAGATCCCGACCTTGCCGCCCTTTCGGAACGGGCAGATGAGGTCGATGACCTTGAGCCCGGTCTCGAAGACCTCGATCTCGGTCGTCTGGTCGTCGAAGTCCGGGGCGTCGCGGTGGATCGGCAGGCTCTGCTCGGCCTTGACCGGGCCCTTGTTGTCGATCGGGTGGCCGAGGACGTCGAAGACCCGGCCGAGCGTCGCGTCGCCGACCGGGACCGTGATCGGCGCGCCGGTGTCACGGGCCTCGCCGCCGCGGGCCAGCCCGTCGGTCGTGGTCATCGCGACGGACCGGACCCAGTTGTTGCCGAGGTGCTGCTGGACCTCGCACGTGAGCGGGTCGCGGCCCTCGCGCTCGATCTCGACGGCGTTGTAGATCGCGGGCAGCTCGCCGGCGGGGAACTCGATGTCGACGACCGGGCCCGTGATCTGGATCACGCGACCCGTCGCGGTGGTCGGCTTGGTCGTGGCCTCTGGGGCCGCAGTCGCCATGGGTTTCGTTGCCTCCTCGTGTCCGGCGTCAGCTGTACTGCGCGCC
>DASXWX010000402.1:0-2102 GCA_036503395.1 Candidatus Limnocylindrales bacterium | reverse complement strand
TCGCCGGCGAGGCGATCGAGGGCCTCGGCGAGGAGCAGTACAACCCGTTCCTCGAGGACGGCGGCGCCCCGGGCGACGAGGGTACGGCCGGCCTGGCCGCCTCGCTCCTGGCCGCGTCGGAGCGATCCGACGACGGTGGCGGCGACGACTTCAACCCGTTCCTGGGCGGCGAATCGACCGAGGGCGAGGGGGATCTCGCGGCGACGCTCGCGGGCGACGCCGACGCCGGCGACGAGGCCTCCGGAGACGGCGATGAGGACGGCACCGAAGCCTGACCCCCCGTTCGTCCAAATCCTTCTTGCGACCAAAGGGCCGGCGCCGCGACGAGCGGCGCCGGATCTTTGACACCCGCTTCCGGCCGCTGCTACACTCCGCCCTCGCGCCCCGAACGGGACGCGTTCCGCATGCCCGCGGGCGAGTCTCGCCGGCGACCGACCCGACGCCCTCGGGGACCACGGACGCCCGGCCGGAGCGGAGCCCACCCGGCCAGCGGGCCCACCTGACACCACCGACCTCAGAAAGGACACGCGTCTCCGTGCCGACGATCAGCCAGCTCGTGCGTCACGGGCGGAAGCAGAAGATCGAGAAGATCAAGGCCCCCGCCATGCGCCGGAACTGGAACAGCCTGAAGCAGCGCCAGGTGCCGATCCCGGGCGCCCCGCAGAAGCGCGGCGTCTGCCTTCAGGTCCGCACGACGACGCCGAAGAAGCCGAACTCGGCCCTCCGCAAGATCGCCCGTGTCCGTCTGACGAACCAGATGGAGGTCACGGCCTACATCCCGGGGATCGGGCACAACCTCCAGGAGCACTCGGTGGTGCTCGTCCGCGGCGGCCGGGTCAAGGACCTCCCGTCGGTGAAGTACCACATCATCCGCGGCACGCTCGACGCCGCCGGCGTCCGCGATCGCAGGCAGGGTCGCAGCAAGTACGGGGCGAAGGCCGCCGCGAGCCCGGCCGGGCAGCGCTGACATGCCGCGCCGACAGAGCATTCCCCGCAAGGCGAAGTACGAGACCGTTCCGGCCAACCGGACGACGGCCCGCTTCACCGCGAAGCTCATGACCGACGGCAAGCGTCACCTGGCCGACCGGATCCTGCGCCAGGCCCTCGCCCGGGCCGAGGCCCAGTCGCACCGGCCGGGGCTCGAGGTCCTCGAGGCCGCGCTCCGAAACGCGACGCCGATCATCGAGGTCAAGCCCCGCCGCGTCGGCGGCGCGACCTACCAGGTGCCGGTCGAGATCCGCGGCGATCGCCGCCTCTCGCTCGGCGTCCGCTGGCTCGTCCAGGCCGCCCGCAAGCGGAGCGGCAAGTCGATGGGGGAGAAGCTGGCGGCCGAGTTCGTCGATGCGATGAACGGTCTCGGCGCGGCCGTCAAGCGCCGCGAGGACACGCACAAGATGGCCGAGGCCAACAAGGCCTTCAGCCATTTCAAGTGGTAATCAGGAAAGCGTAGGCACAGCGTGGCACGGCTCGTTCCGCTCGCACGAACGCGGAACATCGGAATCATCGCCCATATCGATGCGGGCAAGACGACCGTCACCGAGCGGATCCTCTTCTTCACAAAGAAGACGTACAAGATCGGTGAGGTCCATGAGGGCACGGCCGTCATGGACTGGATGCCCCAGGAGCAGGAGCGCGGCATCACGATCACTGCCGCGGCCACGACCTGCTTCTGGGACGACAATCGCATCAACATTATCGATACGCCCGGGCACGTGGACTTTACGGTCGAGGTCGAGCGCAGCCTGCGCGTGCTCGACGGCGCGGTCGTCGTCTTCGACGGCGTCGCCGGCGTCGAGCCGCAGTCGGAGACCGTCTGGCGGCAGGCCGACCGCTATCGCGTCCCCCGCATTTGCTTCATCAACAAGCTCGACCGGACCGGCGCCGACTTCTGGCGCTGCGTCGACATGATCCGCGACCGCCTCGGCGCCACCCCGGTCCCGATCCAGATCCCGATCGGGTCGGAGGACGCCTTCAAGGGCGTCGTCGACCTCGTCCGGATGAAGGCCCTCGTGTACCGCGACGACCGGGGCGAGCAGATCGACGTCGTCGACGTTCCGGCCGAGCTGGCCGACGAGGCGAAGCGCCACCGTGACGCGCTCGTC
>DASXWX010000401.1:0-5021 GCA_036503395.1 Candidatus Limnocylindrales bacterium | reverse complement strand
GGCCGTCCTCGATCGAGACGATCGGATAGGCCGCCGTCCAGCGCTCCCAGAGGTCGATCAGCTCGTCGGAGTCGAGCGTTCGGCCCTCCTTCGCCAGTCGATATCGAACGACACCGTCCCCGGCGCCCTCCGCCAGCTCGGACGACGCCGGGTCGAGCGCGATGGCGACCTCGTCGCCCGGTCGGTAGCCGGCCTTCTCGATCGCCCGGAGGATCACCTCGACGGCGGCCTCGTTCGAGGCCAGCGACGGCGCGAACCCACCTTCGTCGCCCTGCCCCGTCGCGAAGCCGTCGTCGTGGAGGATCGACCGCAGCGCCGCGAAGGTCTCGGCGCCCGCTCGCAGCGCCTCACCGAACGACTCGAGCCCGACCGGCATCACCATGAACTCCTGGAAGTCGGTGGAGTCCTGGGCGTGCTTGCCGCCGTTGAGGATGTTGAACATCGGGACCGGCAGGACACGGGCGCCCGCGCCGCCCAGGTAGCGGTAGAGGGGCAGGTCGTGGGCAGCCGCCGACGCGTGGGCACACGCGAGCGAGACACCGAGGATGGCGTTCGCGCCGAGCGCCGACTTGTTCGGAGTCCCGTCGAGCTCGACGAGCACCGCATCGATGCCCGGCTGATCGGCCGCATCGAGTCCGACGACCGCCGGCGCGATCCGATCGACCACGTTCCGGACGGCCGTCAGGACGCCCTTGCCGCCGTACCGGCTCCTGTCGCCGTCGCGGAGCTCGACCGCCTCGCGCGACCCGGTCGACGCCCCGGAGGGCACCGCCGCCCGGCCCACCGAGCCGTCGCCGAGCACGACGTCGACCTCGACCGTCGGGTTACCGCGCGAATCGAGGATCTCGCGAGCATCGACCGCCTCGATGGCGGTGTTCACGAGCGCGATCCGCTGCCGGCCGCGGCAGGTTCCTTCTTCGCTGCGCGCCGCCGTTCGTCGGGCGGGCGGTCCTGGAGCACGGCGACACCAGGCAGCTCACGGCCCTCGAGGAACTCGAGCGACGCGCCGCCGCCCGTGCTGATGTGCGTGAACGCGGAGGTCAGCCCCTGCTGCTCGATCGCCGCCACCGAATCGCCGCCGCCGACGACGACGGTCGTCCCGGCCTCGGCCTTCGTGGCCAGGAAGCGTGCGACCTCCTTGGTGGCCCGGGCGAAGGCCGGGATTTCGAAGACGCCGAGCGGCCCGTTCCAGAAGACGGTCCTGGCGGGGTCGAGGGCAGCCTCGATCGCCTCCCGTGTTCGCGGCCCGACGTCCACGATGTGCCAGGAGGCCGGCAGCTTCTCGACGCCGAGCGTCTTGTACTCGGTGCCGCGGGTGACCTCCTTGGCGATGACGACGTCGACCGGGAGCACGACCTGGACGCCCCTTCGACCGGCGGTGTCGAGGATGCGTTTTGCATCGTCGACGCGGTCGTGCTCGGCGAGGCTCTTACCGACCGCCCGTCCGGTCGCGAGCAGGACCGTGTTCGCCATCCCGCCGCCGACGACGAGGAGGTCGATCTTCGTCAGGAGGTTGTCGACGACCTTGATCTTGTCCGACACCTTGGCGCCGCCGAGGATCGCCGCGAACGGCCGCTCGGGGTTCTGCAGCAACCGCCCGAGCATCTCGAGCTCCTTCTCCATCAGAAACCCGGCATAGCCCGGAAGGATCTTCGGCACCCCGACGGTCGAGGCGTGGGCGCGGTGCGCGGCCCCGAAGGCGTCGTCGACGTAGACCTCGCCATAGCTCGCGAGCTGGGCCGCAAACTCGGGGTCGTTCTTCTCCTCCTCCGGGTAGAAGCGGAGGTTCTCGAGCAGGAGCGCCTCGCCGTTCTTGAGGCGCTTGACCGCGTCCTGCGTCCCGACGCCGAGGGCGGAGCCGGTGACCGGGATCGTCCGGCCGAGGAGCTGCGACAGGCGGGCTGCGACGGGCCGCAGCCGGAGGCCGTCCTGGACCTTGCCGTCCGGCCGCCCAAGATGGCTCGCCAGGACGACGCGGGCACCCTCGGCGAGGAGATGGCGGATCGTCGGCAGGGCCGCCCGGATCCGTGAGTCGTCGCTGACGCGGCCGTCCTCGAGCGGGACGTTGAAGTCGACCCGCAGGAAGATGCGCTTGCCGCTCGGATCGAAGTCCCTGACCGTGAGCTTGTCCATCGTCGGGTCAGGCGGCGGCCGCGGCCGGCATCCGGGCGGCGACGAATGCGATGAGGTCGGCGCAGCGACAGCTGTAGCCCCACTCGTTGTCGTACCAGCTGATGACCTTGACCATCGTTCCGCCCAGCACCATCGTCGAGGCGGCGTCGATGATCGAGGAGCGGCTGTCGCCCTTGAAGTCCATCGACACGAGCGGCTCGTCCGAGACCCCGAGGATGCCCTTCATCGGACCTTCGGCAGCCCGGCGGAAGGCGTCATTCAGCTCGTCGGCGGTCGTCTCGCGGCGCACGTCGGCGGTGAAGTCGACGACGCTCACGGTGGGCGTCGGGACACGGAGGCTGAACCCGTCGAAACGGCCCTTGAGCTCGGGGATGACGAGCGCGAGCGCCTTCGCGGCACCCGTGGTCGTCGGGATGATGTTCTGGCCGGCGGCACGTGCCCGGCGGGGATCCTTGTGGGCGACGTCGAGGATCCGCTGGTCGTTTGTGTAGCTGTGGATCGTGTTCATCAGGCCCCGCTCGATCCCGAGCACGTCGTTGACGACCTTGGCGGCCGGCGCGAGACAGTTCGTGGTGCAGCTCGCGTTGCTGATGATCGTGTGCGCGTCCGGGTCGTACCGGTCCTCGTTGACGCCGAGGACGATCGTGATGTCCTCGCCCTTCGCCGGCGCACTGATGATCACCTTCCTCGCGCCGGCGTCGATGTGGGCGCGGGCCTTCGCGGCATCGGTGAAGAGGCCGGTCGACTCGAGGACGACGTCGACGCCGAGGTCGCGCCACGGCAGCGCCGCCGGATCCTTCTCCTTGAGGACCTTGATCTCGCGGCCGTCGACGATCAGCGCGTCGTCGGTGTGCTCGACGGTCCCGGGATAGGTGCCGTAGGTCGAGTCGTGCTTGAACAGCAGCGCATTGAGGGCCGTGTCCACGAGGTCGTTGAGGGCGACCACCTCGACGTCCGGGGCACGCTCGATGAGCGCCTTGAGCGACTGGCGGCCGATCCGGCCGAAGCCGTTGATGCCGACGCGGACTGTCATCGCCGATCTACCTCCTGAAGCGTGTCGTCATGGTCGGGTGGCGACGGATTCCCCGACGAGAGCCGGGTGGACCGATTCCGTCGCGGCTTCGTGCAAGCGGGATGCGACGAGGGGCAGCGCACCCACGAGCGAGACGTCGGCGCCGAGCGTGGCCGGGACGACCCGCGCGCGGCGGGCGGGGGCTCGAAACGCCTCACGTTCGATGGCCCGAGCGGCGGCGCCGAGGAGCCGCTCGCCCTCGGCCTCCGCGATCGAGCCGCCGACCACGAGCCGCTCCGGATTGAAGAGGTCAACCCACGAGACCGTGGCGCGGGCGAACGTGAGCCGGAGGTGCTCCATGAGCTCGTGCGCGGTTGCGTCGCCGGCTGCCTCGGCGTCGGCGACATCACGGGCGGAGAGACCGGCCGGACCATCGGGCAGCGTCGCGGCGCGGGCGGCGAGTGCCGGGCTTCGGCCGGACGAGGCCGCGCTGGCGGCGTCGCGTGCGAGCGCACGGCCCGACG
This sequence comes from Candidatus Limnocylindrales bacterium, assembly GCA_036503395.1. Taxonomy (GTDB): domain Bacteria; phylum Chloroflexota; class Limnocylindria; order Limnocylindrales; family CSP1-4; genus DASSHA01. The sequence goes on along the minus strand of DASXWX010000401.1, from coordinate 1,352 downwards.
CGACCGCCTCGAGGTGACCGACGCCGCCGCAGCCGCATTTCGGGCCGCTCGCGTCGACCGTCACGTGACCCACCTCGCCGGCGGTCCCGTCCGGACCGCGCAGCAGCCGGCCGTCGCTGACGACCGCGCCGCCGATGCCGGTCGAGACGGTGACGTACAGGAAGTCGGTGCACTCGCGCGCCGCGCCGAACTGCCACTCGGCGAGCGCGGCCAGGACCGTGTCGCGGTCGAGGAACGCGGGAACCCCGAGGGCATCGGCGACACGCGCCGCGATCGGAACGTCGTGGAACGCCGCGCCCAGGTTGGGCGGGTCGACGATCACGCCGACGACCGGATCGAGCGGCCCGGGCGCAGAGATGCCGACCGCTTCGACCCGCTCGGCGAGACCGACGGGAGCGGCGTCGCGCGCGGCACACAAGGCATCGATGCAGCGGCCGACGATCGCGTCGCGGCCGTCGGCGACGGGGGTCTCCGCGGCGACCCGGCCAAGCGTCGAACCGTCGGCCAGGACGACGGCGGCTCGGATCTGGGTCCCGCCGAGGTCGAGTCCGAGAACGGGACGCTGTGTCAGGGAGGCACCTCCGGAGCGTCGGGCGGAGGCGTCCGAGTCTAGCAAACGGCCCCTTCGGGGCCTTCCTGGAGGTCGCGGACCGGCGCGCTGCCCGCGGCCGCAGCGCGGCCCGACGAAAACAGGAACGACCCCCGCCGGTGAGGGCGGGGGTCGTCAGTCGGGCTGGGTGTTCCGGCGTCAGCCGCCGATCTTGAAGACCTTGTTGCCGCAGATCGGACAGGTGCCCTGGAGGGCTGGCTTGCCGTTCTTCATCGTGATCTGCTGCGGGTTCTGGACTTCGACCTTCTGCTTGTCCTTGACGCAATATGCCTGGGCCATCTCGGCTCCTCCTCTCTGTGCGGCACGGGACCCACGCCCGCGTCCGCGTGTCTACTCGCTCTGCCAGAGGGACGGCCGCCAGCGGTCCGTCCCCGCCGCTTGCTTCTGCCGGTCGAGCAGGGCGAGGATCCGCAGGCTCTCGAGCCCCGTCTCCACGCACGCCCGCTCGGCGCGGTCCTTCTCGTCGCCTTCGACGAAGGCCCCGGTCGAACGCTGGGCATAGACCGCGCAGACGACTCCGGCGCGGCAGCCGGCGAGGCCTGCGAGGACGAGCAGCGCCGATGCCTCCATCTCGAAGTTGAGGACGCGCTGGCGCGCCATCTCCTCCGCGAGGTCAGGGTAGCGGATGGGAAGCTGCGTGATCGGGCGGCCCTGCGCACCGAAGAACCCCGGCGCGGTCGCGGTGAGCCCGACATGGGCCCTGTGGCCAAGGCGCTCGGCGGCCTCGATCAGGGCCACCACG
>DASXWX010000400.1:0-4440 GCA_036503395.1 Candidatus Limnocylindrales bacterium | reverse complement strand
GGTCGAACGCCGTGGACGGCCTCGGCCACGGCCCGGACGTGGTCGGGCGTCGTGCCGCAGCAGCCGCCGACGATGTTGACGAGCCCGTCGCGCGCCCAGCGGCCGATCTCGCCCGCCGTGTCGGGCGGCTGCTCGTCGTAGCCGCCAAACGCATTCGGGAGCCCGGCGTTGGGATAGGCCGAGACGGGGACGTCGGCGATCCGTCCGAGCTCGGCGAGCCAGCCTCGCAGCTGGCGGGCTCCGAGGGCGCAGTTGAGCCCGACGGCGAACGGCCGGGCGTGGCGGACCGAGGCCCAGAACGCCTCGACCGTCTGGCCCGAGAGCGTCCGGCCCGACGCGTCGACGACGGTCCCGCTGACGATGACCGGGACCCGCTCGCCGCGCCGCTCGAAGACGTCCTCGAGGCCGAAGATCGCCGCCTTCGCGTTGAGCGTGTCGAAGATCGTCTCGACGATCAGCAGGTCGGCGCCGCCGTCCAGCAGCCCCTCGGCCGCGTCGGCATACGTCTCCGCCAGCTCCTCGAAGGTCACGTTGCGGGCCGCGGGGTCGCCCACGTCCGGGCTGAGCGAGGCGGTCCGGTTCGTAGGCCCGAGCGACCCCGCGACGTAGCGCGGTCGTTCGGGTTCGGCCGCCTCGAATTTATCCGCGACGGCGCGGGCGATCCCCGCTGCGGCTGTCGTCAGCTCGCGGACGATTCCGGGCAGGCCGTAGTCCGCCTGGTTGAACCGGCTCGACGTGAACGTGTTCGTCTCGACGATGTCGGCGCCGGCCTCGAGATAGGCGCGGTGGACGGCGGCGATCGCGTCGGGGCGGGTGAGCGAGAGGATGTCGACGTCGCCGCGGAGGTCGGTCGGGTGGTCCCGGAACCGCTCGCCGCGATAGTCCGCCTCGGACAGCTCCAGCCGCTGGAGCATCGTGCCCATCGCGCCGTCGAGGACGAGGATTCGCTCCCGCGCGAGCTCGGGCAGCCGTGCGAGGCGGTGCTCCCGGGCGGCGCGGCGATCGGCGTCGAGTGACATGGAACGCGAGTCTACGCGCGCGCCGACGGAGGGCGGCCCTGGGGGCCGCGTCAGATCGCGGCGATCCGGCGAGGTGCCATCCGCGGTCCGTAGGCGGGCGGTCGAACGCCGGACAGCTCGAGGAGCCGAATGACGCGGCCGCGCTGACCGCGGTACGGCTCGAGAAGCTCGAGCATCCGCGCGTCGTCGGCGCGGGGCTCGGCCGCGAGCGCCCACGCGACGACGTTCGGCAGGTGGAAGTCGCCGACGCTGACCGCGTCGGGATCGCCCCAGGCCCGGATCGCGACCTCGGCCGCCGTCCACGGTCCGACGCCGGGAAGCGCCCGGAGACGCGGCTCTGCCGCGGCGAACGGCGCGTCCACGAGGGCCTCGAGGCGAGCTACCCCGGCTGCGGCTCGCCTGATCGTGTCCGCGCGCCGCCGCTCGACGCCGTAGGGATGGAGGACGTGGTAGGGCAGTGCGGCCAGCGCGTCCGGCGATGGCGGGACGAACAGCGGCCCGCCCACCGGCTGTGGCCCAGGCGCAGGCTCGCCGAACCGCCGGACGATCGAGCGGAACGCGGAGCGGGCCTCGCCGCCGGTGACCTTCTGCTCGAGGATCGCCGGCAGGAGCGCGTCCCAGACAAGCCGGGTACGGCCGATCCGCGCGCCGCGAAGTCGGCGGAACGCGTCGGCGACGACCCGGTGGCGTGGCTCGAGGCGAGACGGGTCGTCGTTCGCGCCGACGAGCCCCGGCGCTCCGTCCACCGCCCACGCGGCGCCAGGGCCCCAAGCCTCGGCGACGAGGACGTTCGGGGCTCCCTGCTCGAGGCGAAGCGTGGCCGGCCCGTCCGGCGTCCGGATGCCCCGCCAGGCGACCGTGGAGCCGAGACGTGTCGTCGGATCGCCGGTCCCACGTACGAGCGGCCAGAGTGTTGCGCGCAGGTCGAGTGGGCCGTCGAGCTCGATCCTGCGCATGGACACGGAATGAGTCTGACACGCTCCTGAGAGGCTCGGTGATCGCGAGGCAAGCGGTGGACAAGCCGGGCCGCGGATACTCCCGACCTTGCGACCAGACCGCGTTCTGGCGGGTGTCGCGCTCACCGCGATCCTCGCCCTGGTCGCCGTTCCCGGCACCGTCGGGCGTCAGGCCCGCCCTACTGACGTGTCGATCGATCGGTTGGCGCCCGTCGTCGTCGACGCCGCCACCGAAACGGCGACGACCACGCTCGACCCGGCGACCGCTTCGGCAGCCCGGCTTGCCCCGCTCGACATGCTCGTCGAGCCCGGCTCGACGCTTCCGGTTCGGCGGCGGGCGGACGTCCCTCCGGCCCGCGCGGACGGAGGTTCGGTCGCGACCGGCGGGTCCGGCCGCTCCTGGAGCTCAGCCGGATCGAGCTGGTACGGCCCGGGCTTCTACGGCAGCGGCACCGCTTGCGGCCAGACCTACACCAGGACGATCATCGGGGTCGCCCACCGGACGCTGCCGTGCGGGACGCTCATCGAGTTCCGCAACCCCGCGAATGGAAAGATCGTCCGGGCGCGCGTGATCGACCGCGGACCGTACGTGTCGGGTCGGCTGTGGGACCTGAGCCGGGGCCTGTGCGAAGCCCTCCACCATTGCTACACGGGGACCATCGAGTGGCGCCTGCCGTAATCGCCTTCGGCCAGGAAGTTCGGGGAGGAGCGGCCGGTGCGTCCGGCTGCGTGGCCGGGTGTGCTTCACAAACACAATCTGGGGATCATCGTGCAGGGGATACGCCGGGAATCGGCCTTTCCGTCCGCCGATCGTGCGTGCTCATCCCGGAGTTGTGCTCGACGCACACGTCGGCCTCGGGGCTGGCGCGACCGGCTCCCGCCCTGTAGCATCCCCGGCAATGTCAGCTCGAACGGTCATGACCATGGCGATGCCCTGGCGGCCCCGCCGCGTGGAGGACGACGCCGTCCAGGCCTGAAGCGAGTCGATCGCAGGGGCCGGACGAGGTCCCGGGGCCGCGGATCCAGACAGGAACCGCGGCTTTTCGATTCCTCCCGAGCGCGACGTGGGTCGCCGAACCGAACCGGGACACCCCCATTTCCCTTCGGAGGACATCGTGACGACCCTGCTCGACGCTCCCGCCGCTGACGCTCCCGCCGCCCACTCCCTCGGCGTCGACCGCATCCTCGGCCTTCGCTGTCGGGGCTGCGGCGCGCTCCAGCCGCTCGGGCTCGCCTACGTCTGCGACCGCTGCTTCGGTCCGCTCGAGGTCGCCTACGACCTCGACGCAATCGCGCCGACCCTGTCGCCGGCCGTCGTGGCCGGACGCTCGCCCGGGATCTGGCGATACGCCGAGCTCCTGCCGGTCGAGCCGCCCGACCGCTCCCTCGCGGTCGGTTCGACGCCGCTCATCTCGGCCGACCGGCTGGGGCCCGCGCTCGGGGTCGATCGGCTGTGGCTCAAGGACGACACCCGCAATCCGACCCTCTCGTTCAAGGACCGCGCGGTCGCGATCGCCACCGCGACTGCGACCAGCCTCGGGCTCCCCGTGCTGGCATGCGCCTCGACCGGCAACCTCGCCGGGGCGACCGCGGCGGCAGCGGCCGCCGCCGGCCTGCGGGCGCTCGTCGTCATCCCGGCCGACCTCGAGCCGGCGAAGGTTGAGCACGCGCTCGCCTACGGCGCGTCGGTCCTTCCGGTCGAGGGCACGTACGACGACGTCAACCGGCTCTGCCTCGAGCTCGCCGACGAGACCGGCTGGGGCTTTGTCAACGTCAACCTGCGGCCGTTCTATGCCGAGGGCTCGAAGACGCTCGCGTTCGAGGTCGCCGAGCAGCTCGGCTGGCGTACGCCGGACGTCATCGTCTCGCCGATCGCGTCGGGCGCCCTCTTCACGAAGCTCGCCGAGGGCTTCGAGCAGCTCGCCGCGGTCGGCCTCATCGAGCGCCGGCCGGTCCGGTTCGTCGGCGCCCAGGCCGCCGGATGTGCCCCCGTCGCGTCGGCGTGGGCGGATGGCGGGGACGTCGTCCGGCCGGTTCGGCAGCCGGACACGATCGTCCGGTCGCTCGCGATCGGCTCGCCCGCCGACGGTGCGTACGCCGTGGACCTCGCCCGGCGGAGCGGCGGCTCGGTCGAGTCGATCCCGGACGAGGCGACGGCCGCCGCAGTTCGGCAGACGGCCGAGCTCGAGGGCATCTACGGCGAGACCGCCGTCGGCGTCACCGTCGCCGCGATTGAGTCGGCGACGCGGCGCGGCGTCATCCGCGACGGCGACGAGGTCGTCGCGCTTCTGACCGGCAACGGGCTCAAGACCCCCGACGCGCGGTGGCTCGGACTCGAGCGCGGCCGTGTGGCGCCCGGCGAGCGAGGGCTCGCGGAGCCCGTGCGCCCGGTCGTCGACGTGGTGCTCGGGTCGCTGGAGAGGGCACTCGCGGCGTAGTGGCAGGCGGCGGGCGTCGCGCCCCCT
>DASXWX010000399.1:0-23224 GCA_036503395.1 Candidatus Limnocylindrales bacterium | reverse complement strand
CCCCCCCCCGCGGCCCGAACCGCCGCTCGAGGTCGGTCACGAACTCGAGCGCGTCGCGCGCGAGGACCCATTCTTGCTCGGGTGCGACCGGGCCCGCGATCTCGGCGCTCACGTTCGCCATTGTCTTCCCTCGGGACGCGGCCCGGCCGCGGCGACGCGACGTGGGGGGAACGTCGCGCGCCGCGGCCGGTTGAAATGGGGTGTGCTACGCGGGTGCCGGACCTGCGGCCGGGCTGTCATTCACGCCCGGTTCCCAGGACGGTCGCTTGTCGCGGATCGCCCGATCGAGCCGGGTCCCGCGCAGGACGCCGGCGCGCGCGAGCGCGTGCGCGAGCGGGATGACGATGACTGCGGCATAGACGGCGCCGCTGGCCATCCGGATGACGAGGCTGAGCAGGTTGTAGCCGATGCCGAGCGGTCCGACGCCGAAGTAGTAGGCCTCCGGCAGCTGCTGGAGGATCGGGGAGAGCGCACCCGACAGGGCGACGACCCCGAGCGTCCACTTGCGATAGCCCCAGAAGGCGTAGGCGACCTCGGCCCCGGCGCCCTGGAGGACCCCGGCCATCAACGCGACGACGCCGTTCGGGTTGCCGGTCAGGAGCTGGGCGATGCCGTTGAAGACCTCGGCCAGCATCGCGGCGCCGGGCTTGCGCACGATGTAGCCGGCGAGGCAGGCGGAGACGTAGAACCCGCCCGCGATCATGCTGAACAGCAGGAAGCCGTACGTCCCGCTGAACGTCTGCAGGAACCGTCCCACGACGGCGTTCGGCGTGCCGAGGATGCCGTTCACGACGCCGACGACCGCGATGATCACGATCTCGAGCAGGGTGAACCCGACGGGCACGCCCAGGCCGCCGACGGCCTGGTTCCGTCGATAGCTCCACCAGAGCGCGAGCAACGCGATGCCTACCAGCACCACGTACATGACGACCGATTCCATCTTGGCTCCTCCACGACCGCCGGACGGCCGCTGGCCGCCGGCAGTCAGGCCGTGTCCGTTGCTCCCCCTCGGGTTTGCTCCGTCGTCTCTCCGATAGCCGTCCTCCCTCCTCGCTCCCTCAGGCGTCCCGGACGATCGCCGCGATCGGCGCCTGGCCCGGTGCGCACTGATGTTCGGTTCCGCCCGACACGAACACGGCCGGATCTCCGGTCACGCTCGCGATCACGCCGCCGAGGGCGGCACGGGCGTGGCGTTCGTAGTTGATGTCGGCGTCCGAGAGCATCGTCGTCCGCCGCCCCCGGACCTCCCCGGTCGGGCTTGCCTCGGCCTTGGCGAAGACGGCGGCGATCCGCTCGCGCGCCCGCTCGTCGGCCTCACAGCCGGGGTCGAGGCCGGCCGACGCGAGCGCCTCGCGGACTCCAGTCGCATCGACGACGTCGCGCAGGACGGCGTGGCCGATCCGGAGACCTCGCGCCGCCGCGAGCGAGTTCGCAAACAGGACGACCTCGCAGGCGACGAGCTCGCCGCCGGCGGAGGTCGAGGCCACTGTCGAGAAGAGGTCGAGACGGCGGGTGATGGCGTCCTCGGTCACCGCCGATCGATCGACCTCGCCGAGCGCGACGGCGACCCCGAGTGCCGTCGCACCCCGGGCGTACGCCTTCGACGCGTTCGGATCCGTGGTCACGACGGTCGCGCCCCGACCGGCGGCGTCCCGGATCCCCGCCGGCGTCAGGAGCGGCCCCTTGACCTGTACGTAGTGCACGTCTGCCGGGTCGTCGATCGCGAGGTCGGCGAGCGCGCGGCGCGTCGCCTCGGCGACCTCGTCGACCTCGGCGAGCGTGCCGATCTCCTCCGGTCGGAACGCGCGGGTCCGCTGGACGCTGACGGCCAAACCGCCGCCGCCGTTGGCCGCGTCGACCCCGTCGTCGCGGGTGATGACGGTCGCGTGCGGCGACAGAACGCCCTCGCAGCCGCCGGACCAGACGAGAGCGACGCGCTCGGTGACGTCCTCGGGCCGCTCGCCGGTCGCCTCCCCGATCGCGGATGCAAAGCTGATCGTCGCGAGCGCGCGGGTGAAGTCGTTCGCGCCCCCGTTGCCCTCGGTCTTGCCGATCGAGGCGACGATCCTCGACGGGTCGACCTCGCCGCGCTCGATCAGCGCCCGCAGCGCGGACGTGTCGGCCGGGTTCGACATCCCGAAGCGATGCACGCCGACCCTCATCGCGCCGTCCCCGCGACCGCCGCCTCGCGTCCGTGGACCTCCGACCAGGCGACCACCGGGTTGGCGAGCGTCCCGATGCCCTCGATCTCGCATTCGACCCGGTCGCCTGCGGCGAGGAACCGCGGCGGGTCGAGCTGGTAGCCGCAGCCGCCGGGCGTACCCGTGGCGATCACGTCGCCGGCCTCGAGCGTGATCCCCTTCGAGAGCTCTGCGATGACGCGGGCGACCGGAAACAGGAGGTTCGCCGTGGAGTCGCGCTGGCGGAGCTCGCCGTTGACCCGGCACGTGACCTCGAGCGCCGGTCCCGACGGCCCGCCCGGCAGGCTTCCGGCGTCCACGATCCAGGGGCCGAGGGGGCAGTAGGAGTCGAGGCCCTTGCCGTAGAACATCTGGCTCGTTCGCCACTGGAGGTCTCGGGCGCTGACATCGTTGACGATCGTGTAGCCGAAGACGTGGTCCAGAGCCTCCGCCTCGTCGATCCACGTCCCGCCACGGGCGATGACGATCGCGAGCTCGACCTCGTAGTCGAGCTTCGCCGTCAGCCGCTCGTCGAGCAGCACCGGGTCGTCCGGGCCGACGACGGCCGTGGTCGGCTTCGTGAAGAACAGCGGGACGGGGCCGATCTCGGGCGTGAACCCGAGTGCCCGGGCGTTGTCCTCGACGTGCGAGCGGTAGTTCATGCCGACGCAGAACACGTTCTTGCGGGGGACGATCGGAGCCCGCAGGCGCACGGCGTCGGCGGAGAGCACGGCGGCCGCCTCCGTCCCGTTCTGATCCACGCGCGCGACCTCCCGCTCGATCCTCGACCGCACCGCGTCACCCGCGGCAATGAGGTCGGCCATCGAGGCGAACGCCGCCTCGTCTGGCGCGACCGCGGCGAGGTCGAGGACACGTCCGTCGTCGAGGACGACCCCGACGCGGGCTTCGAGGGGCCTGTCGCTGTCGCTGAACGTCGCGTACCGCATGCCTCTGCCTACTGGTAGTTGTGGAGGAAGCCGGCGTTGATCACGCCGAGGCCGATGAGGACGTACCAGACGATCACGGCGACGATGAGCCCGACGCTGAGGACCACGCCGCGCCGGCCCATGCGGACGTCGTCGACGAACGTGCGCGTCGGGAACGCCCCGAACGCGCGGCTCTCCATCGAGAGGACCATCACGTTCGCCTCGCGCATCACGCCGACGAGCACGGGCAGCGCGTAGCGGACGCTGTTCCGGATCCGGCCGCGGAATCCGGGGTCCATCCCGACGCCGCGGACCGTCTGGGCCGCGCGGACCGTGGCGAACTGGTCCTCGATCAGGGGAATGATCCGGAGCGCCACGAACAGCGAGTAGGCGATGCGGTACGGCACGCGCAGGACCTGGACGCTCGCCACCGCCAGGTCGCGTGGGTTCGTCGTCCGGACGAAGATCAGGCTGAGCACGAAGATGATGTAGATGCGGACAGCGAGCGAGAAGGCGAAGTTGATCGTGTCCGCATAGAACTGGTGACCGGCGAAGACGAACCACGGCTGGGTGCCGGGCAGCGACCAGCTCTGGACCACGAAGAACCCGACCGACGCCACGGCGAAGTACCACGTCCCCCGCCAGATCGCGGCGAGCGACATCCGGCCGCCGACCGTGGCCAACAGGAAGACCGCGATCGTGATCGCGACCTGCGCCCACCAGATGTACGTGCCGAAGGCGATGAACGTGAACGCGACCACGCCGACGAACTTCGTGACGGGGTCGAGGCGATTGAGCCACGAGCCCGTGTCGCGGTACGCGAACGACATCTGCCTCGCCATCGCGCCCTCCTACGCCGACACCGGTGAGACCGCGCCGTCGACGAAGGCGCGGAGCTCCGCGACCGTGATCGCCCCGTCCGAGACGCCATGCCCGCGGGCACGGAGACCACGCGAGACGTCGATGACCGGGGGCGCGATCAGGTGTGCCCGCGCCAGCAGGTCCGCGTCGACGAAGGCGCCGCTCGTCGGCCCGTCGTACTGGACGACGCCCTCGGCCATCACGACGGTCCGCTGGCACCAGTCGGCGACGAGACGCATGTCGTGGGTGATGAAGACCATCGTCGAGCTGACCTCGCGGCAGAGCTCGTCGAGGATCCCGAAGAGGGCCTCGGACCGGGCGAGATCCTGGCCGATCGTCGGCTCGTCGAGCACGAGCAGCTTCTGGCCGAGGATGAGCATCGTCGCCACGCTCAGTCGTCGGCGCTCTCCGACCGACAGCCCGAACGGCGACTCCTCCTCGCGGCCGACCAGGTCCATCAGTCCGAGCATTCGCTCGACGCGCTCGCGGATCTCGTCCCCGTCGAGCTTGCGGACGCGGAGGCTGTAGGCCAGCTCGTCGTAGACGGTGTCGGCCACGAACTGGTGGTCGGGGTTCTGGAACACGTACCCGACCTGGCTGCTCAGCTCGGCGTGGCTCAGCTTCGTGACGTCGGCGCCGTCGAGGAAGATCGTCCCGGCGGCCGGGGCGTTGATCCGGGTGATGCACTTCGCCAGCGTCGTCTTGCCCGAGCCGTTCGGGCCGCAGATCGCGGTGATGCCGCCACGCTCGAGCGAGAGCGAGACGTCGCGCAGGACGGGCGCCGCAGTTCCGTAGGCGTAGCTCAGGTTTCGGACCTGGAGGATCGGGTCCGCCGAAGCCGTCGGGCGGGGCGAGGCGCCGTTCGTCGCGGACGCGACCGGCGTCACGACTGGCGTGACCCTCGCACCGTGCGCCGGGCCGGATGCGAGCCGGCGATCGAGCTCGGCGACGCAGGCCTCGACGCTGATCGGCAGGAGGCCGCCGGGCTTGGCGCCGTCGAGGGCGTGGACGATCTCGGACACCTGTGGCAGCCAGAGCGCACGACGCTCGGCGACCGGCGCCACGGCCGTGAAGACCTCGGCCGGCGGGCCATCGTGGACGATCCGGCCCTCGTCGACCACGATCAGGCGATCGACGAGCTCGGCCAGCTCGTCGACGTGGTGCTCGACCATGACGATCGTGACGTCTCGCTCGCGGCGGATGCGGGCGATCACCTCGAAGACGTCACGCATGCCCTGCGGGTCGAGATTCGCGGTCGGTTCGTCGAGGACGATGATCGCGGGGCCGAGCGCGAGCACCGAGGCGAGGCTGACCCGCTGCTTCTGGCCGCCCGAGAGGCTCATGACCTCGGCGTCGCGGAGGTCGAGCATCCCGACCTCGCGGAGCGAGCGCTCGCACGCGACGACGATGTCGGCCGGCTCACGCTGGAGGTTCTCGAGCCCGAAGTAGACCTCGTCGCGCACTGTCTCGTGGACGATCTGCCCGTCGGGATCCTGGAAGACCATCCCGATCGAGGTCGCCATCGACGCGACCGGTGTCTCACGCGTCGACCGCCCGGACACGATCACGTCGCCCTCGAAGGCGCCGGTGACCAGGTGGGGGACGATCCCGTTCATCGTGAGGGCGAGCGTCGTCTTGCCGCCGCCCGAGGGACCCATCACGAGCACCCACTCGCCCCGCCGGACGACGAGATCGACGCCGTCGAGAACCGGGTGCGTCGCGCCGTCCGGCGTGAACCGGACGCCGCGCAGCTCGATCGCGATGTCGTCGCTCATGAGGTGCCCACCGCCGCTGCCGCGGGCGGCGTCGAGCGGCTCGCGATCGACACCCCGTCGAGCGGCACATGCCGGCCCGAACCCGGTTCGGCGACCAGCTGCCCGTCCATTGCGACCGTCGCGCCCCGGCGGATCGTGCGGACGATCCGGCCCGATGCCGTCTCACCCTCGTACGGCGAATAGTCGGTCGCCATGTGGCTCTCGCCGAGCGGCGTGCGCGCCGCGGGATCGACGAGTGCGATGTCCGCGTCGGCGCCGACGACGAGGGCTCCCTTGCGCGGCCAGAGGCCGAGGATTCGCGCCGGCGTCGCGGCCGTCACGTCGACCGCGCGCGACCACGACAGGCGGTCGTCGATCGCGGCGCCGAGGAGCAGGGGAACGCGATGCTCGATCCCCGGCAGCCCGTTCGGGACCCGCCGGAAGTCGCCGTCGGCCTCTGCCTTCTGGACGGTGTCGAAGCAGTTGTGATCGCTCGATACCGTGTCGATGACGCCGGACCGAAGGGCGTCCCAGAGTGCCGCGCGGTGCTCGGCCGAGCGGATCGGCGGGGAGCAGATCCAGCGCTCGGCGAACGGCCGCTCGTAGACGGACTCGTCGAGGAAGAGGTAGTGCGGGCACGTCTCGGCCAGCAGCCGCTCGCCCCGTTCACGGCGCTCGGCCAGGGTCGCGACGCTCGGTGCGGAGGAGACATGGACGAAGTAGACGGTCGCGCCGGTGTCCCCGGCGAGGTCGGCCACCGTCCGGAGCGCGTCCGCCTCGGCCAGCGGGGTTCGCGATCGCGCGTGGCCGGTCGGCCCGACGCCGACCTCGCGGACCGCCTCCTCGATCCCTTCGCGAACGAGGCTGTCGGTCTCGGCGTGGACGAAGACCGTGATGCCGACGCGGGCGGCCTCGCGGAGGAGGCGATGGACGCGGCCGATCTCCAGCCCGATCGCGTCGGTGTAGGCCGTGAAGATCTTGACCGTGCGGACGCCGAGCCCGGGCAGCGCGTCGAGCGCGGCGAGCGACGGCTCGTACGTCTCGCGGACGACGCTGCCATGCACGACGTAGTCGGCGACCACGCGCCCGTCGGCTTCCGCGCGGGTTCGATGGATGGCGTCGACGGACGTCTCGCCCGGCCGCGGGATGGCGAACTGGGCGATCGTCGTGGTGCCACCGAGGACGGCCGCCGCCGTGCCGGCGAGGAAGTCGTCGCGCGTCGTCGTGCCACCGAAGAACGTGTTGACGTGGACGTGCAGGTCGATCCCGCCCGGGACGGCGATCAGGCCGTCGGCGTCGACGATCTCGCGGCCCTCGAGGCTGCCCGCCGCCGCGAGCGCCGCGATCCTGCCGTCGGGGCCGATCCCAATGTCGACGACCGACCGGGCATGCGGCAGCGCCGCATCCGCGGCTCGCAGGACCGTGACGATCTCAGGCATCGGCGGGTGCTGGCTCGCGTGGTCTCGCCTCGGCGCCGGCGAGGCGGCCGAGCCTGGGCAGGTCCGTCGGCAGGTCGAGGAGGCGCAGCGCACCCCAGGCGCCGACGATGACGCTATCGAGGACCGGGATTCCGAGCTCGTCCTCGAGGGCGACGGCGACCTCGGCACCGCGAAGGTTCGTGCAGTGGACCACGACCGCGTCGGGCCCGGCGGCCGCGACGGAGCGCACGCGCTCCGCGAGGGTCGCGCCGTCGACGCCGGCGAACGAGCGGTTGTCGGTCAGCCCCTCCGCCGTACTCGCGATGCACGCGTAGCCGGCGTCTGCCAGGTTCCGCTGGATCGCATCGGCGATCGGGCTGACGTACGGGACGACGAGCCCATAGCGGCGGACCGCCAGCGCGTCGAGCGCGTCGAGCAGCGCCAGCGTCGACGTCGTCGCCGGGACCGACGTCGCGGACTCGATCGAGGCAACGAGGCGACGGTCGGCGTCGAGCCCCAGCCAAGCCGCCGACGTCCCCGACCAGAGGATCGCGTCGACGCGCGCATCCGCAAGGAGCTCCGCCGCCGCGAGCATCGGCTCGCGATCGAACTGCCCGTCGCTCCCGGCGTCCGGGGCGATCCGGGTGACGCGGAACCGCGAATAGTGGACCGAGATTCGGTCGTCGAGCGGAGCGAGCAGACGGCTCGTGGCCGGTTCGAGGACCGTGTTCGACGACGGGGTCAGGACGCCCAGGCGCTTCATCGCCCGCGACCGGTCGTGACGGGGCGCCGCGCGCGTCGCGCGCCGCCGGGCCGCGCGAGACGTGTGCCCTTCGCCACCGTCCGGGCATCGTACGAGCGACCGAACGCGAGCGTCAATGGGATCAGAAGGATCTTCCGCACAGCGGAAAGCACCGCCGCGTGCCGTTCCCGGTGGTCCGCGGGACGCGCGGCCCGTTGCCGCGGCTCCCGGCCCCGGACTAGAGTCCGCCCGTGGCCCGCCGACCCGCGCCCCCCTCGATCGCGCCGTCGTCGCCGGCGGTCGATGCCGCATCGGCGGTGCGCTCGATCGCCCGTGCCGATGCGCTCCTCGACGTCCTCTCGCGCGAGCCGGCCGGAATCGGGCTGTCCGAGATCGCGCGGCGAACCGGGCTCGGGCTGAGCACGACCCACCGCCTCCTCGCGACCCTGACCGGTCTCGAGTACGTGACCCAGGACCCCGAGACGAGCCGCTACCTGCTCGGCTTCCGGGTGCTCGAGCTGGCGAGCCGCGCCCAGTCCGTGCATCTGCTCCTCGTCCGGGCTCGGCCGCTGATGGCCGAGACGATGCGGGCCTCCGGCGAGACCACGAATCTCGCTGTGCGCGACGGGCCCTGGGCCCGCTACGTCGCCCAGGTGCCGAGCAACGCGTCCGTCCGGATGTTCGCCGAGCTCGGATCGCCGGCGCCGCTCCACGCGACCGGCGTCGGCAAGGTCCTGCTCGCGTTCGCGCCGGATCCCACGGTCGATTCCGTCCTGGCCGGCGACCTCCGCCCGCGGACCGGCCGCACGCTCACGACGCCGGATGATGTCCGTGCGGCGCTCGACGAGATCCGGGCACGGGGCTTCGCGATCGACAACGAGGAGTTCGAGGACGGCGTCATGTGCGTCGCCGCGCCGGTGCGCAACCATGCCGAGGAGGTGGTCGCCGCGCTCAGCGTCGCCGGGCCGAAGGGCCGGGTCGCGCCGGCGCTCGGGCGGCTGACCGGTCTCGTGGTCGGTCAGGCCGGGGCGCTCTCGACGGCGCTCGGCTGCCCGCCGCGAGAGCGCGATGCTGCCGACGAGGAGATCGCGACCGCGCTCGCGGCCCTCGGCTGATCGCCTTCACTGGACGATCCGTCGGACAACGGCCCGGTGGCGGGCGGCGATCTCGCCCTCGTCCGCGTTCACGAGCCGGCCGTCGCGAACGGCGAGCCGGCCACCGACCAGGACGTGATGGGCGGTCGGCCGCGATGCGAGCACGAGCGCGGCCACCGGATCGTGCTCGAAGCCGGCGGCGGCCACATCCGCGACCCGGAACATGGCGACGTCGCCCTGGCGTCCCGGCTCGAGCACGCCGACGTCTGTGCGCCGGAGCGCGCCAGCCCCGCCGGCGGTCGCCATGCGCAGCGCCTGCCGGGCGGTCATCAGGCGGCCGAGCTCGCGAACGCGCGACAGGAGGAATGCCTGGCGCGCCTCACCGAGCAGGTCGCCCGAGTCGTTCGAGGCGCTGCCATCGACGCCGAGGCCCACGATCACGCCGGCCTCCAGCATGTCGAGGACCGGTGCGGCACCGGACGCGAGGCGCATGTTCGACGAGGGGCAGTGGGCGACGGCCGTCCCGCCGGCCGCGAGCATGGCGATGTCGTCGCCGTTGAGGTGGACCGCGTGGGCGAGCCAGGTCCGATCCCCGATCCAGCCGTACTCGGCCAGGCGCTCGATCGGCCGCATCCCGAAGTGCTCGGCGGTGTACGCAGCCTCGTCGGGGATCTCGGCCACGTGGGTGTGGAGCGTGACGTTGCGCGCGTCGGCCAGCTCGACGCAGCCGCGCATCAGGGCCTCGGTGCAGACCGTGACGCCATTCGGCCCGAGCCCGATCCGGACCATCGATCCAGGCGCGGGATCGTGGAAGCGCGAGATCGCCTCGTCCATCGTGGCGAGGATCGCGTCGGTCTCCTCGATGAACTCCTTCGCTCGGCTGCCGCCCGCCTCGGGCCCGATGTCGACGGCGCCGCGCGTGGCGTGCAGCCGGATCCCGAGCGATCGGGCAGCCTCGACCTCGGCGCCGATCATCGGCACGGCGCCGCCAGCGTGCCTGGGAAAGGCGTACAGCTGGTCCGAGCTCGTCGTGCAGCCCGACATGAGGAGCTCCGCGAGCGCGACCTGCGCGGTCGCGAAGACGGCCTCCTCGTCGATCCTGGCCCAGTACGGGTAGTTCGTCGCCTCCCACTCGAGCAGCCCGACGTTCTGCGCGGCCGGCAGCGCCCGCGTCAGTGTCTGGAAGAAGTGATGGTGGGTGTTGACGAGTCCCGGCAGGGCGACGAGGCCGCGGCCGTCGATCGCGGTGTCGGCAGACTGGTCGGCTCCGCTGGTGCCCGTCCCGACGCCGGTGACCACGCCGTCCTCGATCGCGATCCAGGCGTCCGTCAGCTCGGCGTCGTCGTCCGTCATCGGGACCAGCCGATCGAGATGTTCGACGAGAGTCCGCGTCACGCGGGCATCCTCCTGGCTCTGGTGGCAATCAGTCGCGGACGATCGCAGCGCGGGCGTGATCGCCGTGAGCGGTGAAGAAGTCGAAGAGGATTCGGCGGCTCTCCGTGCGCGCCTCCGGCACCGGCTCGCGGATGACCTCGAGCGCCTCGACCCGCTCCCGGCTGAAGCCCGAGCGAGCGACCGCGTCGAACGCACTGCCGGCGACGACGATCGGACCGGCCGCCCAGACGACCGTCGAGATCGGCGAGAGCAGCACGAGCCCGAGGCACATGAGGCACGGCTCGCCGGACGAATAGAGCGTGAACGTCGGCGTCCCGCCCGGGAGGAGCGGCCGGCCGGCGGACCTGATCGCCATGACCTCCGCGTGCGCGGTCGGGTCGCCGAGGGGGATCGTCCGGTTGCGATCGACGCTCACGACCTCGCCGCTCGCATCGACGATGACCGAGCCGACCGGCGTGCAGTCCTCGGCCGCGGCAGCGCGTGCCTGCTCGATGGTCATCGCCAGGAACCGCGCGTGATCGAGCATCGCCGTCCTCCTCCGGGCGCCGCCGGCTACTTGATGACCCCGATCTTCACCCGCTCGAGCGACAGGTAGACGGCGCCGACGAGAACCAGGCCCTGGACGACGAGCTGGACCTCGGACGGAATGCCGAGGATGACCATTCCGTTGAGCAGGATCGAAATGATGAAGGCGCCGACGACGGTGTTCGTCATCGTCCCGATGCCGCCGGTGAGCGGCGTGCCGCCGAGGACGACCGCGGTGATGCACGCGAGCTCGAGCCCTGTCGCGGACGTGGGAGTCGCCGCGCCGACGCGCGCGGTGAGCGCGGCCCCGCCGATGCCCGCCATCAGGCCGGCGAAGACGAAGAGGAGCACCTTGAGCCGCGTGATCGGCACGCCCGACAGCCGCGCGACGCGCTCCTGGCCGCCGATCGCGACAGCCTGCCGGCCGAAGGAGCTGTAGTTGAGGAGGATCGTCGCGCCGGCGAAGCAGAGCACGAACAGGATCAGGATCCCCGGCATCCGGCCGATGACCTGGAAGTCCGACTCGACATTGATCGGCTGGGAAGCCGAGATCATGATCGTCAGCCCGCGGGCGACGGACAGCATGCCGAGCGTGACCATGAACGAGGGCACGCGCAGGATCGAAAAGCCGATCCCGTTGAAGAGGCCGGCGACGACACCGACGACGACGGCGGTCCCGATGCCGGCGATCGGCCCGTAGTCCTGGGCGACGAGCGCGCCGGCCATCCCCGTGAGCGCGACGACCGACCCGATCGAGAGGTCGATGCTGCCGGCGATGATGACGAGGCTCTCGCCGAAGGCCGGGATCGCGATGATCGCGCTCTGCTGGAGCAGGAAGCTCGCGTTGTCGACGCTCAGGAAGCGGCCGCCGGCGGTGATCGTGAAGAAGGCCGTGACGACGATCAGGGCCAGGTACGGGACGAGGCGGGCCGGGATGAGGCGCCCCGATTCCGGTCGGAGGCGTACGCGGCGCGCGGGAGCGAGCGTGGCCGGCTCGATGGCGGCCTCGGTGCGCGGCTCGGAGTCGGTCACAGCATGTACCCGATGACGGTCTCCTCGGTCGGACGCTCGGCACGCGACATCCGCCCGCTCAGTGTGCCCTTGCGCATGACCAGCAGCGTGTCCGACAGGCCGAGCAGCTCGGGCAGCTCGTCGCTCACGAGGAGGATCGCGACCCCGTCGTCGGCGAGGGCCCGGATCACCTGGTAGATCTCGGCCTTGCCGCCGACGTCCACGCCGCGGGTCGGGTTGTGGAGGATCAGCACCCGGTTGCGCCGGACGAGCCACTTCGCGAGCACGACCTTCTGACGGTTCCCGCCGCTCAGGCTGTAGGGGATATCACCGGGCCCACGCGCGACGATGCCGAGCCGGTCGATCAGCCCCCGTGCGATCCGGCCCTCGACGCGCGGCCCGATGAGGCCGAACCGTTGGAGCCAGCGGACCGACGGGAGGCCGATGTTCCGCTCGAGGCTCAGGTTGAGGATCAGGCCCTCGCGCTCGCGGTCGCTCGGCACGAACGCGAGGCCGTCGTGGATCGCGTCGCGCGGCTGGCCGTGAGCGACCGGACGCCCCTCGATCCGGATCGCGCCGGCGGACGGGCGGAGGTCGCCGAAGAGGGCGAGCGCGAGCGCCTCGCTTCCGCATCCGATGAGCCCCGCGATGCCGAGGACCTCGCCCGCGTGAAGCTGGAAGGTGACGTCCCGGAAGCGACCGGGAACGGTGAGACCGTCGACGTCGAGGATGACCGGGCCCTCGGTGCGCGGGACGGCGTCGTCCCGGAACATCGTCGCGCGGATGCTCCGGCCGACCATCAGGACCGACAGCTCTTCCTCGGTCGTATCGGCCGGGGCCGTCGTGCGCACGATCCGGCCGTCCTTCATGACCGTCACCCGGTCGCACAGCCGGAAGACCTCCTCGAGGTAGTGCGAGATGTAGATCACCAGCCCGCCGCGGTCGGCGAAGGCGCGGAGGAGCGAGAAGAGCTCCGGGACGCCCTGCTCGGACAGGTTGGCGGTCATCTCGTCGATCACGACGACCTGGGGGTCGAGGCTCAGGGCGCGGGCCAGCTCGACGAACTTCTGGTCCTCGAGGGTCAGGCTGCCGGCCGGGCGGCCGAGGGGGATTCGGCGGTTGACCTTGCCGAGAGCCTGCTCCGCCAGTCGGCCCCGCTGCCCGGGTGAGAAGAGCACCCGCGGGGCGTAGACGCCCTCCCGCCCGAGGACGAGGTTCTCCTCGACCGACATCGTGTCGATGAGGCCGGGCTCCTGGAGAACGATGTCGACGCCCTGCCGGCGCGCCTCGACGACGTCGGTCGGCGCGTATGGTCGACCGCCGAGAACCATCGTCCCGGCGGTCGGCTGGGTGATCCCCGAGATGACGCCGACGAGCGTGGACTTGCCCGCGCCGTTCTCCCCGACGAGGGCGTGGATCGTGCCGGCCGTGAAGTCGAGCGGCGCGTCCGGATCGAGGTCGACGGCGAGCGTCCCCGGGTACTCCTTCCGGACCCCGGAGAGCCGCAGCAGCGGCTCGGCCCGATCGGCGGCTCGGGGAGCTGGCGAGGGAGCGACGGCCGTCGTCATATGCCTCGAAAACGAGCGCCCGGAGCCCGTCGGGGGAACGAGCTCCGGGCGGTTGAGGGGGAGCCTATTTCAGCGTGATCTTGTAGCTGTCGGTCGACGCCTCGGGGTTGAACGTCGTCGAGACCGCCTTGAAGTCGTACGTGGACATGCCGTTGAGGACCTGGTCCTGGTACGCCTTGACGTTATCCGACGTCACCGCGAGGAGCGGGATGTTGACGACACGGTTCTTCGGGGAGTGGCCGTTGAGGTAGTCGAACAGCTCGACGAGGGCGAAGGCGCCGCAGGCGTAGCCGCCGCCGACGCTCGTGACGAGATCGCCCGAGGCGACCGCGTTGATCGCGTCGGTGGTCCCGTCGATCGCGCCGACCTTCACCTTTGTGAGCGCGTTCGCGTTCTTGAGGGCCTGGACGGCACCGAGCGCGCCCTCGTCGTTGAACGAGTAGACCGCGTCGAAGCCCGGACCCGGGAACGCCGAGAGGAAGTTCTCCATGGTCTTCTGGCCGGCGTCGCGCGCCTCGTTGCCGTATTGCGACTGGAGCAGCGTGACGTCGGAGTGGGCCGTCACGAAATCCTGGGCGGCCTTGAGCCGGTCCTCGGCCACGGAGTTGCCCTGCGCGCCGGTCATCGCGACCCACTTGCGGGCGCCGCCGTCATAGAGGATCTGGGCCTCGGTCTTGCCGCCGCCGATGTCGTCGGTGCCGACGAAGCCGATGTACGACTTGCCCTGGTACGCCTCCGGCGCGACACCCGGCTGGCGCTGCATGAACGTGACCGGGATGTTGGCGGCCTCGGCGTCCTTGAGGACGGTCGCGCCGACCTTGTCGCTGACGGGGCCGACCACGAGCCCGTCGACCTTCGCCGAGATCATGCCCTCGACGATGCTGATCTCCTTGCTCTCGTCGCTGTCGGCCTGGGCCGTCTGGAGCTTCACGCCGAGGGTGCCGGCGGCGCCGACGGCGAAGTCCTGCATGAGCTTCCAGTAGGGGTTCGAGATCAGGGGGACGACGAACCCGATCGTGTACTGCTTGCCGGTGCCGCCGCTCGCGGCCGGCGACGACGCCCCGCCACCGCCACTGCTGGGGGCGGGGGATGCGGCGCCCTGGCAGGCGCCAACGACCAAGCTCGCGGTGACCGCAAGCGTGGCCAGGAATGACCGATTCCCGCGCATCTGGCCTAGCCTCCTCCTCCGTCCTCGCCCCGCCTGCCGGACTGGCGGCGCAGCGCGGGGACCGGCGCCACCGAGCTTCGGTGGCCTGTATTCTGTATACGTTACACGGGACGGTGTCAACCCTCGACCGCGCCCGCGGTCAGAGCGACTCGACGCGCATCTCCACGGTGTCGGTGACGGGGTCGTGCGCGCGGACCAGCCGGACGTCGAGCAGCTCCTGCAGCACGAAGTCCATGTTGTTGTAGACCGGGTTGCCGCCCGGCTCGAAGTGGCCGCCGAGGACCGCTCCGGTCGCGTCGGAGATCGAGCCGTGGAGGTGCGTCTCGCGCGACCCCGCCGCAGTCTCGCAGACGAGACCCTGGCCGCCCATGAACTCGACCCGGTCGTCCAGCCGATGGCTCACCAGGCGGGCTCTCGCTTCGCCGTCGGGGATCTGCAGGAACTTGAAGCTGGCCGCGGACAGGCTCCCGTAGCAGGCCAGGACAGCAGCGAACCGGACGCCGTGTGCGTCGCAGGCCGCCTCGAGGCCGCCGATGAGGTCGGCGCCCGGATGGAGGCGTCCAACCACGATCCGTCCGGCCTGGGCGGCGCGGGCCTCGAATGGCTCGTTCATCTCACCTCCGGTGTGGTGGGTCCGGGACTCGCGACCTCTCGATAGCGGCGCCGGAGTGCCTCGGCGTCGGCGGCCGCGGGGAGCACGGCCATGAGCAGGAGCCATGCCTGCTCGGCGGTCAACCGGCCTGCCGACAGGAGCCCGAGCCCACGAAGCGGCGAGCCCGTGCCGCCCGTGGGGTCGTCGGGGAGTCGACCGAAGGGTGCCCGCGAAGCGACGACCACGGGCAACCGGTCGGCCGCACGCCGGACCGCGGGAAGCATCGTCGGCGGGACTCCGCCGGCTCCCGGCAGTGCCTCGACGACGATCCCGTGGGCCGACTCGGCCGCCGCGTCGAGGAGCGTCCCGTCGTCGCCGGGGACGGCCTTGACGAGCCGAACCGCGGGGTCGAGGCGGCCGTCGAACGGGGCCCAGGGACGCGTCCGCGGAGCAATTCGGACGCTGGCTCCCGAGACCTGCCCGAGGTCGCCGTCGAGGTCGACGAAGGCGTCGAGGTCCGAGCGGCGCGCCTTCCAGGCCCGGTCGCCGGCGATGACCCGACCGTGGAAGACCACGAGCGCTCCGTGGTCGCGCGTCGCGGCTGAGGCGGCGACGGTGACGGCGTCGCGGAGGTTGGCCGGGCCGTCGGGTTCGGGCTCGTCGGCGCGCCGCATCGCCCCGGTCAGCACGACCGGGGTCGGGACGTCGAGGACGAGGTCGGCGAGAAATGCGGTGTACTCGAGGGTCGTGGTCCCGTGGCTGACGACGACACCGGCAACGCCGGGATCGCGGGCGGCGTCGCGGGCCGAGGTCGCGACTGCCATCAGGCCGGCCGGGTCGAGCGTCCAGCTCGGAACGCGGCCGACCTCCTGCGGAATGACCGTGACGTCGAGCCCGTCGACGAGGTCGGCAAGCGCGCGTCCCGAGAGCGTGGGCTCGGTCCGCCCGTCCGGGCGGGTGGTAGTCGAGACGGTGCCACCCGTCGCGAGGAGCGCGATCCGGGCCGGGACGTCAGCCGCCACGTCGTCGACAATCAATCAGTTGACGACCGCGAACCAGCGCTCCTACCATCGTGAATAGTGTATACATCATACGGTGATGACGACCCGGCTCGCCCCGCTCACTGACCAGCTCTCCCTCCAGGAGCGGACGTACCAGTCGCTTCGGTCGGCGTTGCTGGAGGGTGATTACCTTCCCGGCGAGCGAATCTACGAGGGCGCCATC
Source organism: Candidatus Limnocylindrales bacterium (assembly GCA_036503395.1). Lineage (GTDB taxonomy): Bacteria > Chloroflexota > Limnocylindria > Limnocylindrales > CSP1-4 > DASSHA01. The sequence continues at coordinate 6,766 of DASXWX010000399.1, read as the reverse complement.
GCACAGGCCCTCGGCGTCAGCCGCAACCCCGTCCGCGAGGCCGTGCGCAGGCTCCAGCAGGACGGCCTCCTCGACGTCCGTCCGCACTACGGCATCTATGTCGCGACGATCCCCGCGGAGGAGATCGAGGACGTCTACCGGATCCGGGGCGCGCTCGAGGCGACGGCCGCGGCCCTCGCCGCCGAGCGGATGACGGACGCGGACATCCGCGAGCTCGGCGCGATCCTCGCCGAGCAGCAGGAGGCCGCGGCGAAGCCCGCCCGCGTGCCCCGCGAACCCGTCTCGGCGGTCCAGGCGGACCGCTTCCACCACGCGATCCACGTCGGTGCCCGGAGCCCGCGCCTGCTGGTCCTGCTCGAGCAGATCTACGCTCAGGTGAGCCACTTCCGCAACATCACGCTCCGCGTTCCGGGCCGTGCCGCCGTCTCGGGCGCGGGTCACGCGGCCATCTTCGACGCCATCCAGGCACGGGACCCGGACGGCGCCGACCGCGCGATGCGCACCCACATCGACGACGCCCGCCAGGCGCTCGTCCGACAGGTCGCCGAGGCCCGCGGGGCCGCGCCCCTGCTCGACGAGGAGCTGTAGCCGTGGCGCTCACCGGCGAGGTCGCCGAGTTCGTCGCGTGCGCCGCGCTCGAGGACATTCCCGAGTCCGTTCGCATGCTGGCGAAGCGCTCGATCCTCGACGGGCTCGGCCTTGCCGTCGCCGGCGCCCGAAGCCGGGCCGCGGTCATCGCCCGGAGCGAGGTCGCCTCGTACGGTGACCTCCGACCCGAATCGACGGCATTCGGGACGGGCGACCACGTACCCGCTCGCTTCTCGGCCTTCCTCAACGGGCTGGCGATCCACGCCGACGACTTCGACGACACCCAGCTCGCCGTCGCCCCGGACCGCGTCTACGGCCTGTTGACCCATCCGACGGCGCCCGTGCTGCCCGCGGTCCTCGCCCTCGCCGAGCGGCGGGGCGCGTCGGGCTCGGAGGTGCTCCTCGCGTACACGCTCGGCGTCGAAGTCGAGACGAAGGTCGCGGAGGCGATCGATCCGCGCCACTACAACGACGGCTTCCATTCGACCGCGACCGCCGGCTCGATCGGAGCGGGGGCCGGGGCGGCGCGGATCCTGGGCCTCGACGCCGAGACGACCGCGGTCTGCCTCGGGATCGCGGCGTCGACCGCGGGCGGTCTCCGTGAGAACTTCGGGACGATGACCAAGCCGCTCCATGCCGGGCGCGCCGCCGAGAACGGCGTGGTCTCGGCCAGCCTCGCGGCCGCGGGATTCACCGCTGCGACCAACATCCTCGAGGCCCGCCGCGGGTTCTTCCACGCCGCGGGCGGCGGGTTCGACCGGACGATGATCGAGGGTCGCCTCGGCGCACCGTGGACCTTCGACGAGCCGGGCATCTCGATCAAGCCCCATCCGTCGGGGTCGCTCACGCACCCGGCCATGGGCGCCTTCCTCGATCTCGTCCTCGCCAACGACCTCCGGCCCGGCGGCGTGCGCCGAATTCGTGTCGGGACCAACCGGCACATGCCGAACGCGCTCATCCATCACCGGCCGACGAACGAGCTCGAGGCGAAGTTCAGCATGGAGTTCTGCATGGCGATCCTGCTCCTCGAGCGGCGGGCCGGACTGGCCGAGTTCACCGACGAGGTCGTCAACCGGCCCGACGTCCAGGAACTGATCGGGCGGGTCGCGTTCGAGGCCGACCCGGCGGCGGACGAGGGCGGCTATCGCGAGATGACCTCGCTCATCGACGTCGAGCTCGGCGACGGGCGGTTCCTCTCGACCCGCGCCGAGTTCGGCAAGGGCAGCCCGGCCAACCCGATGCGTGACGACGAGCTCGTCGAGAAGTTCCTCGGCTGCCTCGCCTGGGGCGGGGTCGACCAGGGCGCCGGGCGCGAGGTCGCGGAGCGCGTCCTCGCCCTCGAGGAGCAGCCGTCGATCGCCGAGGTCATCGCGCCGCTCGCGGCCGTCCCGTCGGTGGCAGCCTGATGGCCGCCGCGCTCGACGTCGTCAACGCGAGGATCGTCCTCCCCGAGACCGGCGTCGTCGCCGGCACGCTCGTCGTCCGTGAGGGCCGCGTCGCCGCGATCCGCCAGGACGGCGGTCCGACCGGCGAAGCCGATGTCCTCGACGCTGGGGGCCGCCACGTCCTGCCGGGCCTGATCGACCCTCACGTCCACTCCGGCCTGCTGCCGCCGCTCGCGGAGCGCCTACAGGCCGAGTCGGCCTTCGCTCTGAGCGGCGGGATCACCACGATCATCCGCTACTTCCGTCGGACCGAGTCGTACCTCGGCACGCTGCCGGGCCAGGTGGAGCTCGGTGCGCAGCGCCATTACCAGGACTTCGCCCACCACCTCGCGCTGTTCACCGCGGAGCAGGTCGGCGAGATGGACCGTTACGTGCGCGACCTCGGCGTCACCTCGTTCAAGCTCTACATGAACCTGAAGGGCCCGTTCGGCAAGAACCTGCTGCTCGACCTCCTCGTCGATTCCCCGGACGAGCTCGATACCGGCGATGTCGACTTCACCGACGGCCACCTCTGGAACGTCTTCCGGACCGCGGCCTCGCTGCCGGTCAGGGTCCGGATCAACGTCCACTCCGAGGACGCCGAGATCGTGATGACCGAGGCGGACCGCGTCCGGGGGCTCGGCCTCGACGGGCTGCCGGCCTGGAGCGCCGCCCGCCCCGGCGCCTCCGAGGCGATCGCGATATCGACCGTTGCCTACCTGTCGCGGCGCTTCGGCGTCCCGGTCTACTACCCCCACATCGGCTCACGCGAGGCGGTCGAGGCGCTCGTCGACGTCCGCGCCCGGGGCACGAACTACGGTGCCGAGGTCTGCCCCCAGTACGTCGCCCTCACGACGGAGTCCGACGCGGGCCCGCTGGCCAAGGTCATGCCGCCGGTGCGGACGACCGAGGACGTGCCGCGGGTCTGGTGGGGCATCAGCGAGGGGCTGCTGACATCGTTCGGATCGGACCACATCGCCTACACCCTGGCCGAGAAGAGCCCGGGCTCGATCTGGACGACGCGGCCGGCCTTCGGCGGCACCGGGATGATCCTGCCGATCTTCCTCTCGGAGGGCGTCAACCAGGGCCGGATGACGATCCGCCAGGTCGCCGAGATGGGCGCGTACAACACGGCCCGGCTCTTCAACCTCTACCCGCGCAAGGGGACGCTCCAGCCGGGCGCCGACGCCGACTTCGCGATCGTCGACCTCGACCACGAGTGGACCGTCCGCGCCGCTGACAACCTGAGCCACTCGGACTTCAGCGTCTACGAGGGGCGGACCCTCCGCGGCGCCGTGACCGACGTCGCCGTCCGGGGCGAGGTGCTCTTCCGCGACGGGAAGCTCGTCGGCTCGCCCGGGCACGGCCGCTACCTTCGCCGGTTCCCCGTCCTCGATGCCGTCGACTCGATCGCGTGACGACGCTCGACCTCGCGGTGGTCCCGGGGGACGGGGTCGGGCGCGAGGTGATCCCCGAAGGCCTCCGCGTCCTCCGGCGGGCCGGCGAGGTCACCGGGTCGTTCACGATCGAGACCCACGACTTCCCGTGGTCCTGCGAGCACTACCTCGAGACCGGCCGGATGATGCCCGAGGACGGCCTGTCGCGGCTCGCAGACAGTGATGCGGTCTACCTCGGCGCCGTCGGATTCCCCGGCGTCCCCGACCACGTCTCGCTCTGGGGTCTGCTGCTGCCGATCCGCCAGGGCTTCGACCAGTACGTCAACCTGCGGCCGGTCCAGGTCCTCGACGGGATCCCCAGCCCGCTCCGCGACAAGGGCCCGGCCGAGGTCGACATCCTCTGCATCCGGGAGAACACCGAGGGCGAGTACTCCGGGCTCGGCGGCCGGTTCCATGTCGGGCAGCCGGAGGAATCCGCCGTCCAGACCTCGCTCTTCACTCGGCGCGGCGTCGAACGGATCACCCGCTACGCGTTCGAGCGGGCCCGAGAGCGCAAGCGCCGGCTCGCGAGCGCGACGAAGTCGAACGCGCTGCAGTACACGGCCGTCATGTGGGACGAGATCGTGGCCGAGGTCCGGCGCGACTTCCCGGACGTCGAGGTCACGACGTTCCACGTCGACGCGCTGGCCGCCCGGTTCGTCACCGCGCCCGAATCGCTCGACGTCGTCGTCGGCAGCAACCTCTTCGGCGACATCCTGACCGATCTCGGCGGCGCGCTCCAGGGCTCGCTCGGGCTGCCCGCGTCCGCGAACCTCAATCCCGAGCGGGCCCACCCCAGCATGTTCGAGCCCGTCCACGGCTCGGCGCCGCGGCGGGCCGGCCAGGGCGTGGCGAATCCGATGGCCGCGGTCTGGGCCGGTGCGCTCATGCTCGACCACCTCGGCCAGGCCGAGGCCGCGGAACTCGTCATGGACGCCCTGCGGCGGATCGCGCGGGAGGGTCCGCGTACGAAGGACCTGGGCGGCTCGGCGACCACCGCCGACGTCGGCGCGGCGATCACGGCGGCCATCGGTTCGACGTGAGGGCGGCGACCGTTCCGCCGCCGGGGTCGGAGCCGAAGGTCAGCCGGCAGGCTCGGCCGGCGTGGCCCCGGCCGTCTCGAGCTTCGTCCGAATGCAGTTCGCCATGTCCGCCACGATCCGTTTCGCGACGCCGTCGATGATTCCGCGACCGAATCCGGCGAGGCGGCCGGCGATCGCGAGGTCGGTCGAGATCGTCACGTTCGATCCGTCGGCGCTCGGGTCGACCGCCATCTGCGCGGTGGCCCTGACTCGACCGGCGCCGACTCCCTCGATCCCCTCCGCGGACAGGGTGGCGCGCCGCGCCGCCGGATCGCGGGAGACGATCGTCGCAGTGCCGCGGTAGCTGATCCCGACGGGCCCGACCTTCACCTTGAGCGTCCCGACGAACGTGTCGGGATCGCGCTCCTCGACCCCGGCGATGCCCGGGATGCAGCCGGCGACGCGGTTCACGTCGAGCAGGAAGGCGAACGTCTCGTCAGGGTCCGCGCGGACGGCGAAGGCATGGTCGAGCTGCACGAGGTCCTCCGGGTAATCGTCAGGCGGCCGCCGCCTGCCCGGCGCGCTCGATCAGGGCGACGATCTCGTCGGGGAAGAGCGGCATCGAGTCGACGCGGACGTCGAAGGGCGCGAGCGCGTCCTCGATCGCCTCGGCGATGACCGCCGAGACGGGGATGACCCCGGCCTCGCCAGTGCCCTTCACGCCGAGCGGGTTGAGCGTCGACGGCGTCTCGAAGTGGGCGAGACGGACGTCGGGAATGTCGTCGACGGTCGGCAGCCGGAAGTCCATGAAGCTCGTCGTCTGGGGCTGGCCATCCGGGTCGAAGGCGAGCCGTTCGAGGAGCGCCCCGCCGATGCCCTGGGCGAGCCCGCCGAGGACCTGGCCCTCGACGATCGTCGGGTTGACGATCCGGCCGCAGTCGTGGACGAGGACGTAACGGAGGATCCGGACGCCGCCCGTGCCCGGGTCGACCTCGACCACAGCCGCATGGACGCCGCTCGCGAACGTCATCGCCGGCAGATCCGCCTGGGCGTGGGCCTCGAACGTGGTCGCTTCCCGGTTCGCGGCGCGCCGTCGGGCGGTCTCGAGCGCGGCCGGGTCGTCGCCGGGATCGGCGGTGACGTCCGCTGCGCCACCGGCGAGCGCGACGAGCGTGGCGATCCGAAGGCGCCGCTGGGGCGATCCGGCGACCGACGCCCAGCCGTCGACGATCTCGACGTCCGCCGGCGTCGCCTCGAACAGGTCGGCCGCGAACGAGACGAGCTGGTCGCGGACCTCGCGCGCTGCGAGCGCGACGGCATTCCCGCCCATCACGAGCCCGCGGCTGCCGAACGTGCCGATGCCGGCATCCTCGGCCCCGGTGTTGCCCGTCCGCACCGCGACGTCACCGAACGCGCAACCGAGCACATCCGCGGCGATCTGGGCGAACACGGTCTCATGGCCCTGGCCCTGCGACGCCAGGCCCATCGCGAGCACGAGCCTGCCGCCCTCGTCGAGCCGCGCGCCGCAGGCCTCGTTGCGGGCGGGGGCCGTCGCCTCGATGTAGGGCCCGACCCCGAGGCCGAGGTAGCGGCCGGCTTCGCGGGCCGTCGCCTGCTCGGCCCGGAAGGCCTCGACCTCGGCGAGCTCGAGGGCCTTGTCGAAGGCCTCGAGGTAGTTGCCGCTGTCGTAGGTCACCGGGGCCTTGATGTGGAGGCCGGTCTCATAGGGGAAGGCGTCGCCCGGGATCAGGTTGCGGCGGCGGATCTCGTTCGGATCCCGGCCGAGCCGGCGGGCCATCGCCCCGATCAGCCGCTCCATGACGAACACCGCCTGCGGTCGGCCGGCGCCGCGGTAGGGGCTCACCGGGACCTTGTTCGTGAAGATGACCTCGCCGCTGATCTCGAACGCCGGGATCCGGTACTGGCCGAGGACGTGCGTCGCGGTGTTCTGGACGACGTCGCTGCCGTACGGCGTGTACGCCCCGCCGTCGTGGAGGAGGCGCGTCCGGACGCCGAGGATCGTGCCTTCGGCGTCGAATGCGACCTCCGCGTCGTGGACCTGCCGGCGTTCCTGGTTCGCGGCGACGAAGTACTCCCAGCGGTCCTCGATCCACTTCACTGGCCGGCCCAGCTGGAGCGCCGCGTACGGGACGACGATCTCCTCGGCGTAGAAGACCATGATCTTGGAGCCGAACCCGCCGCCGACGTCGGGCGCCTCGACGTGGAGCTGGTCGGGCGCGAGGCCGAGCAACCGGGACAACCCGCCCTTGAGCGGGATCGGCGCCTGGGTCGACGC
>DASXWX010000398.1:0-3782 GCA_036503395.1 Candidatus Limnocylindrales bacterium | reverse complement strand
GCCGCGCAGGCTGAGCTCGTGAGGCTCCCGCCGCACTGAGTTCGCTTGGTTCCGCAACAGGAGGGCCCGGTGCGAAGTCGCCGGGCCCTCTTCGTGCGTGCTGGGCGTCGGGGGTGGCCGGGGGCGGAACCGGCGCCAGCTGTTGTCGGCGGCACCGCTCGCCGCGGTCGGCGGCGGTCGACGCCGGTCGGCACCGGTCGCCGCCGGTCGACGCCGGTCGACGCCGGTCGCGGCCGGGATCTCGCCTGCGCCCGCTGCGGTTGCACGTGCGGTCGTCGCGCCGCGTCGTCGCGCCGCGTTGTCACGCCCGGTTTCGACCGGATCGTAATAGCCGCCGCTTCGCGTCCCGTAAGGGCGTGACTCGGCTCCCGACCGGGCGGGATCGTGCACGCCGGCCGCTCGCCCGCGCTCGGTCGAGCTCTCGCACGTTGGCTTGGGTGCTCGCTAGCCCGGGGTATTACGACACCGGCGAAATGGCAAGCCACAAGGCCGCCCGGGAGGAGCGGCGCGGCTGCGGCCGATGGGCGCGGCGGCGGTCGATGAGCGCCGCGCTCACGTCTTCAATGCGACACCCCTTCCCGCGGCGTCGAGGGCGGTCCCGCCGGGACGCGCGCGGATCGGTATCGTGATCGTTGCCTTTGCGATACGCGACGAATCACATCGAGGAAGTGCGGATGAGTTCACGTTTGGTGATGGGAGAAGACCTGCCCTTCCCGATCGAGGAGTACGAATCTCGCCAACGGGCGTTCACGTCGGCGATGGAAGCCGCTGGACTCGATGCGGTGCTCCTCTACCAGCAGGAAAGCCTGTACTACCTCTACGGCTACGACCAGATCGGCTACTGGGTCTATCAGGCCTTCGTCGCGTCACCGAATCGTCAACCGATAGCGATCGGCCGACGCGCCGACGCCGACATGATGGAAGCGCTTCCGTGGGTCGACGATGTGCGGGTCTGGATGGACGACTCGGAGGTCGACCCGGGCCAGCTGACGGCGCAGATCCTGTCCGATCTCGGCCTCCTCCGACGGGGCGCCAGGATCGGCGTCGAGCGGAAGGCCCATTCGCTCCTGCCGTACTACTACGACCTCGTCCGGGATCGCCTTGCGGGAATCGTGGAGCTCGTCGACGCGTCCGACCTCGTCGCCGATCTGCGGATCGTCAAGTCACCGCGCGAGCAGGAGAGCATGCGCCAGGCCGCGTCGATCATGGACGCGGCCTTCGAGGCCGGGCTCGGTGCGGTTCGCGACGGAAATCGCGAGTCCGACGTCCACGAGGCCATCGTCTCCACGATGTACCGGCTCGGTGGCGAGCACCCCGCCGTCGCTCCACCGATCGGATCGGGGCCGCGGACGCTGACCCAGACGCACGGCGCCGCGACGAGGCGCCGGATCCGGACCGGTGACGCGATCACGATCGAGATCGGTGCCGCCTTCGATCGCTACCACGCCGTCGGCCTCCGATCCGGCTTCGTGGGCACGCCACCGGCGTCGGTCGAACGTCTCCACGATTCGCTCGTTGCGGCGCTCGAGGCCGGCCTCGCAGGGATCCGGCCGGGCATGCCCTCGGCCGAGCTGGCCGCGATCACGCTCGACGAGCTCGGTCGCCACGGCTTCGATCGGCGCGGCCGCCACGTCGGCTACGGGATCGGGATCGGCTACCCGCCGACCTGGCTCGACAGCCTCCGGATCAAGGAGACCGACTCGCACGTGCTCGAGCCCGGAACCACGTTCTTCCTCTTCCTCGGCGCGTTCAGCGAAGACCGCCAGACATATCTCGGGGTCGGCGATCCGGTCCTCGTGACGCCCGACGGCGGGACGGTGCTCTCGACCGTGGACCGGCGCCTTCAGATCGTCATGTAGGAGACCTGGACGGTCAGATGGCCGCCGCCGGTGGCGCGGCTTCCGTCCCGGGTCCCCCGAGCCCGAGGTCGTCGCGGACGACGACGGCGGCCCGGTAGCCGCCGGCGAGCGAGCCGGCGATGCCGGGGTGGATCGCGCTTCCTCCCAGGTAGTAGCCGGGGATCGGCGTCCGGCCGTCGGAGCAGTCGCGACGCGGCCGATCGAGAAACACCTGGCCCGCGATCAGCGCGCCCCGGCTCGGCCAGCCACCCGCGGTCCTGAACCGTCGGTCGATGTCGAGTGGCGTGTCGGCGAACTCGAAGAGCGGCTGCTCGGGCAGGCCGAGCGCGGGCGCGATCGCCGCATAGGCGCGCCGTCGATAGTCCCGGCCCGAACCTCGCCAACCATCGGGCGGATCCCTCGGGACGAGCGCCTGGAAGCGAACGGTGTGAAGCGGCCCGTACGGGCCTGGCGACGCCTGGCGCGGGTCGAGGAGGCTTGTCACGGTCGCGTGCCCGGCGACGCGCGCCGGCAGCACGTTTCGGCGAACGTCCTCGAGGTAGGCGTCGACGTCCGCGAGTCCCGAGAACCCCACGATCTCGAAGAGCGCCGCCGGCCGGGCCGGGTCGGCGAGGTCGGCCTTGACGCCGAAGTGGGCGGTGAAGAGACCGGCGTCGGGAGTCGTCCACGACCCGGCCACCGATGCGAACCGTCCACGCGACAGCGCGTCGGCCGGCAGCCCCACGAGCGAGATGACCGGATCGAGGGTCGAGACCACGGTCTTCGAGAGGAACCGGCGCCCGTCGGTGAGCGCGGTCGCGAGGCCGTCGCCGGCCGCTTCCACGCCCGACGCATCGGCGTTCGTGAAGACGCGGGCGCCGTGCCGGACGGCCACCCGGTAGATCGCGTTCGCGAGCGCCTTCGATCCCCCTTCGACGATCGACGAACGAAAAAGCCTCGCGAACTGGTAGGCGGCGAGCAGGCCGATCGGGCGATCCGGGTCGAGCTGACCGACGAGGGCGAGGAGATAGCGGACGGCGGCCGCCTCGAGGTCGCCCGGGAGAGCCGCGGCGATCCGGCCCGGTGACCGGTCCGCGAATGCGATGAGCGCGCTTGTTCCGCGCTCCGCCAGCTCGCGGCGGATCTCGGGCTCGGGCAGCGGCTTCCCGTAGAGGAACGGGGTCAGCGCGTCGGCCTGTGCGACGAGCGCCGCGACCTCGCCGCCGAGCGCCGCGCCGGTCCGGTCGACGACGAGCGTCGAGCCGCTCGGCGCCTCGAGACGCACCACGGGCTCGGGCTCGACGAACCGGACGCCCTGCGCCGCGAGGTCGAGATCCGCGTACGGTCGGAGCTCCGTCCCGAGCGGCAGGTGGAACTGGCCGATGTTGTAGAGGAACGGCGTGGAGTAGTCGTCGCTCGTGAGCGTGCCGCCCCACTCGAAGCGCTTCTCGAGTACGGCCACCGACGCACCGGCCCGGGCGAGGTACGCGGCGCACGTGAGGCCGTTGGGCCCGCCGCCGATGACGACGACGTCGTAGCGCGGGAGCGGACCGTCACCGCTCACCGAGCGTGCTCGGTCACGCCGGCCAGGACGGCCTCGTCCACGGGCGCCACGAGCCGCGAGAAGTTCTCGGTGAACCAGCGCGACGGCCGGGCATTCCACCAGGGCCGGTCGCGGACGCTCGCATCCGCGGCCACGACCTGCGCCGCGTTGTAGCCCGAGGCCATCCACGACAGCCCCGCCGGCCAGACGCTGTTCGACATGTAGAGCCGATCGATCGGCATCCGATACGGCATCCGGTCGAGCATCCACTGGTCCTCGGAGAAGTCACCGCCGAGGACCTGGCCGAAGATGGCCGCCCGGTTCGTCCGCCAGATGTCGATCGGCGTCCACTGGTAGGAGTCGACCATCCGGTCGATGAAGCCCGGGGCGATCGAGTCCAT
>DASXWX010000397.1:0-5241 GCA_036503395.1 Candidatus Limnocylindrales bacterium | reverse complement strand
GGCAGCTCGGCGATCTTCGCCCGGACCTCTCGCTCGCCCTCGGCCCGCTCCTCTTCGGGACTCAGCTTCGCGCGCTTCTTGCGCTCGCCGGCGCCCGCGCGCATCGCCGCCCGCTCCTCCTCGGACCAGACATTCGCGCGGGGCGCCTTCGTCGTCGTCTTCGTCGCGGCCTTCGTGTCCGCCATCGGTCTGCTCCCTTTCGCTCGACCGACAGGCGGTCGCCTTCGCCGGTGCCTTGCCCTGCTGGAGGATCCGGATCGGGTTCCCGAACGGGTCCCGGACGCCCATATCGGTCCCGTAGAAGTGTTCCGTGGGCTCCATCGTGAAGTCCGTGACACCGCGGGACTTGAGCGTCTCGTACAGCGCATGGGCGTCGTCGGTGTTGAGGACGAGACCACCGAGCGCACCCTTCGTGATCAGCTCGCGGAGCTGCGCCGCCGTGGCCTCGTCGTGGAGCGGCGGGCCGGGCTGCTCGAGCGACACCTCGACCCCGGAGGGGTCGCCGGGAACCCGGATCGTGAGCCAGCGGTAGTCGCCCTGGCGGACGTCATTGCCCTTCTCCAGCCCGAGCTTGTTGACGTAGAAGTCGAGCGCCTCCTCCTTGTCGAGGACGTAGATCGACGCCACGTTGAGCCTGGTGATCATCTCGGCCTTCTCCTCGTGTGTGGTTGATCCGACGCGCCCACCGTAGCGAGGCGGAAGCCGCGATCGCTTCTCCGAAACTGCTCGATTGCATCAGCTCACCGGCGCTCACGATCGGTCGCATTGCCGCGAGCTGGACGCAGTGTGGGGCGACGATCGGGCCGTGCCCCATGCGATACCCGGTCGGTGTCTCGCCGACGATGTCGCGGAAGGTTCGACTGAACGTCCCGAGACTGGTGAACCCGACGTCGAAGCAGACGTCCGTGACGCTACGCTCGGTCTCGCGCAGCAGGAACATCGAACGCTCGACCCGGCGTCGCTGCAGATACCGGTGTGGCGTCTCGCCGAACACTTCCCGGAAGCAGCGGCTGAAGTGGGCCGGCGAGATATGCGCGACGGCCGCGACGGCCCGGACGTCGAGTGGCTCGGAGTAGGCACGGTCCATCGCGTCGCGGGCCCGGAGCAGGCGGCGATTGAGGTCCTCGACGTCGCGGGTCATGCATCAACGCTACGCCATCGCGGGGCGCGCCTCGGCGCACGCTACGGCATGGACTCCCCGGCGAGCAGCCGGCGGAATTCGTCCTCGTCGAGGACTGGCACGCCCAGCTGCTCGGCCTTCTCGAGCTTCGAGCCTGCCTTCTCGCCTGCCACGAGGTAATCGGTCTTGCGGCTGACGGACCCACCCGGCTTGCCGCCGGCGGCCCGCACCGCCTCCTCTGCCTCCTCGCGGCTGAAGCCCTCGAGCGTGCCGGTCACGACGACCGTCCGGCCGACGAGCGGGCCCTCACCGACGACCCGCGGCGGTGGCGCCTCGGCCTCGACCCCGGCGTCCACGAGGTCGTCGAGGATCCCGGCGCTCGCAGGGTCGGAGAACCAATTCGCGAGGGCCAGGGCGACGCTGGGTCCGACGCCCTCGACGGCCTCGAAGCGCTCGGGATCGTCCCGCGCGACGGCCTTGAGCTCGGCGCTGACCCGTCCCAGCCAGGCGGTGCCGCCCTCGTCGCCCTCGGGAGGAACCCGCCCGGCGACCCAGCGGGCGAGCTCGATCGCGGTCGTCCAGCCGACCTGCTGGATCCCGAGCGACGCGAGGATCCGCTCGAGCGGCCGGCGCCGGGCGCGTTCGATGGCCGCGTGGAGGTTCTCGGCGCTCCTGTGGGCGAACCGATCGAGCGATTCGAGGTCCTCCACGGACAGCCGGAAGAAGTCGCCGCGCCGCCTGATCATGCCCCGCGCCAGGAGCTGCTCGATCACCTTCCAGCCGGCGCCGTCGATGTCCATCCCGCCGCGCCCCGCGAAGTGGCCGAACTCCCGGCCGACACGCGCCGGGCAGGCGGGGTTCGGGCAGTAGTGGCGGACCGCGCCGTCATCGTGGGCGACCGGCGTGTCGCAGACCGGGCAGCGCGCGGGCATCTCGTAGACGCGCTCGCTGCCGTTCCGCCTGTCGGGGAGCGATCGCACGACCTCCGGGATGACGTCGCCCGCCTTCTGGAGGATCACGTGGTCGCCGATGCGGATGTCCTTCCGGCGTACCTCGTCGAGGTTGTGGAGCGTTGCCCGGGCGACAGTGGATCCCGCGACCTTCGTCGGCACGAGGTGGGCCACCGGCGTCAGCGTGCCCGTCCGGCCGACGTACGGGACGATGTCCTCGACGACGGTCTCGACCTGCTCGGGCGGGAACTTGTAGGCGATCGCCCAGCGGGGCGCGCGTGACACGATCCCGAGCCGTTCCTGCTGGTCGAAGCGGTCGACCTTGACGACCACGCCGTCGGTCTCGTACGCGAGCTCGTGGCGGGGCTCGCGCCAGCGCTCGGTGAAGGCGATGACGGCCTCGATGTCGAGACCGGCCTCGCGGTCGGGGTTGACCGGGAACCCAAGCGCCGCGAGGCGATCGAGCGCCTCGGACTGGCGGCTCACGGCGCTGGCATCCTCGACGAGCTGGTAGACCCACGATGAGAGCCGCCGCCTCGCGGTCACCGTCGGGTCCTGCTGGCGCAGCGAGCCGGCGCCACTGTTGCGCGGGTTCGCGTACTGCGGCAGGCCAGCCTCTTCGCGTTCCGCGTTGATCCGGGCGAACTCGGCCTTCGGCATGAAGACCTCGCCGCGCGCCTCGAGGGTCGCCGCCTCCGAGAGGCGCTCGGGGATCGCCTCGATCGTCCGGAGGTTCGCGGTGACGTCCTCACCGGTGAGCCCGTCGCCCCGGGTCGCGCCACGCTCGAAGCGGCCGCGGCGGTAGCGGAGCGCGATCGCCAGCCCGTCGATCTTGAGCTCGGCGACGTAGGTGAGGTCCGCCGCCGGCTCGGGAGCCGGCGGCAGACCGAGCGCCCGCCGGGCCCGGGCGTCGAACGCGCGCAGCTCATCGTGGCTGAACGCGTTCGCGAGCGACAGCATCTGTCGCCCGTGCCGGACCTTCGCGAACTGACCGCCCGGGGTGGCGCCGACGCGCTGGCTCGGCGAATCCGGCGTGACGAGGGCCGGAAAGGCGGTCTCGAGCGCGACGAGCTCGCGCATGAGCTGGTCCCACTCGGCGTCGGTGATCTCCGGCGCGTCGCGCTCGTAGTAGGCCTCGTTCGCGCGGTGGAGGGCCGCGGCGATCTGCTCGTGCCGTCGGCCCGCCGCGTCCTCGTCGAGCGCGGCCGCCGCGTCGACGAGCCCCGGATCGACCGGCAGATTGCCGGCGAGTTGGTCGGCGGTCTCGGTCATCGGCCGAAGTATCGGCAATCCTGACGCGATCGGACGGCCGCCGCGATAGCCTGCCCGCCATGGACCGCGACTCCCTCCTCGCCGACGTCCGGGCCGCCCGCGAGCTCCTCGAGAGTGCCCTCGCCGGGCTCGGCGACGAGGCGATGACCGAGCGCGTGAACGGCGACTGGACGCGCAAGGACGTCATCGCCCATCTCGAGGGCTGGGAGGCCCGCACCGTTCGCCTCTTCGCGATCCTTCGGGGCGAGCGCGAGTTCGACCCGGACGAGCCCGGCGACACCGACGGGTTCAACGCCTGGTGGTTCGAACGGAACCGCGGGCGGCCGCTGGCCGACGTCCGACGGACCGAACGCGAGGCGTACGAGGCCGTAATCGGCCTCGTCACCTCAGCCGACGACGCCGACCTGTTCGATCCGACGCGCTTCGAGTTTCTCGAGGGGCAAGCCTTCGAGGCCGTCGTCCGCGAGAACAGCTCGGGCCACTATCCCGACCACCTCGGGCAGCTGTCGGTGAGCGCCGCGTAGGCGTCAGCCCGCTCGCGCGACGAGGTCGCGGCCGACGTCGGCCGGCGTCGGCGTCCCGAGGAGCGTCATCGCGGTCACGAGCTCCTGCCGCAGGATGTCCAGGACCCGCATCACGCCGGCCTCGCCGCCGGCGGCGAGGCCCCACAGGACGGGCCGCCCGACGAGGACGCCGCGGGCGCCCAGCGCGAGGGCGGTCGCGACGTCGAGGCCCCGCCGGACACCACCGTCGACCCAGACCTCGGCCCGGCCGTCGACCGCGTCGACGATCTCGGCGAGGACGTCGACGGGGGCCGGCGTGCGGTCGAGCTGGCGTGCCCCGTGATTGCTGACGACGATCGCGTCCGCGCCGTGCTGCAGGGCGAGACGGGCGTCGTCCGCACGCAGGATCCCCTTGAGCACGATCGGCAGCCCCGTCCAGTCACGGATCGTCTCGACGTCCTCCCACCGAAGCCCGACCTCGCGCTGGTGCTCGAGCGTCTCGTAGCCGCTCTCGTCGGGCCCGTCGCCGCCGTACGTCGCATGGGTGGGTGACCGTTCCGCGAAGTTGCCGAGCGGGACGTCGAGCTCCCAGCCGTTGCGGAGGTCCCGCTCGCGATAGCCGAGGACGGGCAGGTCGACCGTCAGCACGATCGCCCGGTAGCCGGCCGCCGCGGCCCGCTCGACGAGCGAACGCGACGCCGCCGGGTCGCGCTGCACGTAGAGCTGGAAGAGACGGCTGGCGTCGGGAGCGGCCTCGGCGACGGCCTCGATCGACCGGCTCGACATCGTCGAGAGCGTGAACGGGATACCGGCGGCGGCCGCCGCCCGGGCCGTCGCCGCCTCGGCCTCGGGGTGGGCCAGCGCGTGGGCCGCCATCGGGGCCGTCGCCACCGGCATCGACGCCGGCACACCGAGGAGGCTCGTCGACGGGTCGACGGTGCTCACGTCGACGAGGACACGCGGCAGCAGGCGGTAGCGGGACCACGCGGCCTCGTTGTCACGCAGGCTCAGCTCGTCCCATGCGCCTCCGGCGACGTAGTCCCAGGCAGCGGGATCCATCCGTGCACGCGCCAGCGGTTCGAGCGCGGGCAGCGCCACGATCGTGTCGAGTGGCGACGCGTCCGTCATCGAGGCGTCGCGGCCGCGACGGGCCGCGGCGGACCGGCGACGATGCGGTCGCGAAGGCGCTCGACCGAGGTGTTCGACCAGTCGGCCTCGATCCACCAGGTGACGCCGGCGTCCTCGCAGCGGCCGAGCAGCTCGGCGGCCGCCCGGGGATCGGCCGGGCTCGTGCCGTCGAGGACGACGTCGAATGGTCGGTCGAGGCCGTCGAGCCCGTGCTCGTCGCGGAGGCGCCTGACGGCGGCGAGGCGAACGTCGTCGGTGACGGAGCCGG
>DASXWX010000396.1:0-2589 GCA_036503395.1 Candidatus Limnocylindrales bacterium | reverse complement strand
CTTTGCCATCGGTTACTCGGTGATGCTCGTGATCGCGCCGGCACCGACGGTCCGGCCACCCTCGCGGATGGCGAAGCGCTGGCCGGTCTCGAGGGCGATCGGGGTGATGAGCTCGACCTTCATCTCGACGTTGTCGCCGGGCATGACCATCTCGGCCCCGTCGGGCAGGGTGATGGCTCCGGTGACGTCGGTCGTGCGCAGGTAGAACTGGGGCCGGTAGCCGTTGTAGAAGGGAGTGTGCCTGCCACCCTCCTCCTTGGTGAGGACGTAGACCTGGGCGGCGAACTTGGTGTGGGGCTTGATCGAGCCTGGCTTGGCCAGGACCTGGCCGCGCTCGATCTCGTCGCGCTCGATGCCCCGCAACAGGGTCCCGATGTTGTCGCCGGCCTGGCCCTCGTCGAGGAGCTTCTTGAACATCTCGACGCCGGTCACGACGACCTTTCGGGTGGCGTGGATGCCGACGATCTCGACCTCTTCGCTGACCTTGACGATGCCGCGCTCGACCCGGCCCGTGGCGACCGTGCCCCGGCCCTTGATGCCGAAGACGTCCTCGACCGGCATGAGGAACGGCCGGTCGACCGCCCGCTCGGGGGTCGGGATGTAGGAGTCGACCGCGTCCATCAGCTCCTGGATCGGGGCGTAGGCCGCGTTGGACGGGTCGTCGGGGGCCTCGAGGGCTTTCAGGGCGGAGCCGCGGATGACCGGGATGTCGTCGCCCGGGAACTCGTAGCGGGACAGGAGCTCGCGGACCTCGAGCTCGACGAGGTCGAGGAGCTCGGGGTCGTCGACGGCGTCGACCTTGTTGAGGAAGACGACGATGTAGGGGACCTCGACCTGGCGGGCGAGCAGGATGTGCTCGCGGGTCTGGGGCATCGGCCCGTCGGTCGCGGCGACGACGAGGATCGCGCCGTCCATCTGGGCGGCGCCGGTGATCATGTTCTTGATGTAGTCGGCGTGCCCCGGGCAGTCGACGTGGGCGTAGTGGCGGGCGTCGGTCTCGTACTCGACGTGGGCGATCGCGATCGTGATCCCCCGCTCGCGCTCCTCGGGCGCGTTGTCGATCGAATCGAAGGCCCGGTACTCGGCGTCACCCTTGAGGGCGAGGTACTTCGTGATCGCCGCGGTCAGGCTCGTCTTGCCGTGGTCGATGTGGCCGATCGTGCCGATGTTGACGTGCGGCTTCGTGCGCTCGAACTTCTTCTTGGCCATTGGCTCCTGGCCTCCCTCAGACCTTCGACTTGGCGACGAGCTCCTGGGCGATGTTGCCCGGGACCTCGGCGTAGTGACTCAGCTCCATCGAGTAGCTCGCGCGGCCCTGGGTCATCGACCGCAGGTCTGTCGCGTAGCCGAACATCTCGGCCAGCGGCACGAAGGCCCGAACGACCTGGGTCGAACCCCGCTCGTCCATCGCCTCGACCTGGCCGCGACGGCTGTTGAGGTCGCCGATCACGTCGCCGATGAACTCCTTCGGCATCGTGACCTCGACTCGCATCATCGGCTCGAGCACGACCGGGTTGGCCTTCTCGACCGCGTCCTGGACGGCCATCGAGGCGGCGATCTTGAACGCCATCTCGGAGCTGTCCACCTCGTGGTACGAGCCGTCGTGGACGATCGCGCGCACGTCGACCATCGGGTAGCCGGCGTAGATGCCCGTCTCGAGCTTCTCCCGGATCCCCATGTCGATCGCCCGCATGTATTCGCGCGGAATGACGCCGCCGACGATCTTGTCGACGAACTCGTAGCCCTGGCCCTTGCCGGTCGGCTCGAGGGTCAGGACGACATGGCCGTACTGGCCGCGGCCACCGGTCTGGCGGACGAAACGGCCGTTGCCCTCGGCGTTGCGGCGGATCGTCTCGCGGTACGACACCGACGGACGGCCGACGTTGGCGGCGACCTTGAACTCGCGCGTCATCCGGTCGACGAGGACGTCGAGGTGGAGCTCGCCCATCCCGGCGATCCGGGTCTGGCCCGACTCCTCGTCGGTGTGGACGCGGAAGGTCGGATCCTCCTCGGCCAGCCGCTGGAGTGCGATCGCGAGCTTGTCCTGGTCGGCCTTTGTCTTCGGCTCGATCGCGACCTCGATGACGGGCTCGGGGAACGTCATCGACTCGAGCAGGACGGGGTGGTCCGGGTCCGAGAGGGTGTCGCCGGTGAACGTGTCGCGGAGGCCGACGGCCGCGGCGATGTCGCCGGCGTAGACCGCGTCGATCTCCTCGCGGTGGTTCGCGTGGAGCTGGAGGATGCGGCCGATCCGCTCCTTCTTGTCCTTCGTCGCGTTCAGGACGTACGAGCCCGTCTTCAGCGTGCCCGAGTAGACCCGGAAGAAGGCCAGCTTGCCGACGAACGGGTCGGCGGCGATCTTGAAGGCCAGGGCCGCGAACGGCTCGCTGTCGTCGACCGTCCGGAGGACCTCCTTGCCGTTGCGCGGGTCCTCACCGATGACCGGCGGGACGTCGAGCGGGCTCGGCAGGTAGTCGACGACGGCGTCGAGCATCGGCTGGACGCCCTTGTTCTTGAGGGCCGAGCCAGTCAGGACCGGCACGATGCGGTACTGGAGCGTGCCGAGCCGGAGGCCGTGGCGGATCTCGT